>CACZQG010000139.1 GCA_902783235.1 uncultured Ruminococcus sp. | reverse complement strand
GAAGAGCTGCCGGAATGAGAATATAATAAAAGTAATAAAAATAAAAAATGTCAGCCGTTTTTTGGCTGACATTTTTGGCGTACACATCAAGCTAAGACCGAAGCAGATAGCAATATGGAATTATTCCTTCAGCTGCTCTTCGTGCTCATAGCTGCAATTACTCCGAACCTATGAGCGAAATTAAAAGTTTTTGCGGAGCTTTTTTCAAAAAGCGACCTTACGGCAGCTTGTACTTTACTGCGAAATCATTTATTGCATTGAGATAATCCTCCGAATCTCCATTGTGAAGACTGTCGATATACTCATGGTGATTGACTTCCTTGTCCTTTTTTCTCCTCTTGTTTCTGCTGAGAACATGAACTGCCACATTGGAGCAATGATCGGCGATCCGCTCTATATCGGAGAGCATATCCAGGAAATTCACTCCCCTGTCAATAGCACATTCTCCCGTTTTCAGACGCTCTATATGCCTGCTGCGAAGCTCGTCCTCCAGCTGGTCTATAGTCTCCTCCAGAGGCTCTATCATCCTTACAGTGTTTATATCATCGTACTCAACTGCGGTTATAGCCATTTCAACGATCTCGATTATAGCATCATGTATCACCTGCAGCTCGTTGAGTGCTATATCAGACATTCTTCTGTCTGTCTCATGCATTCTCTGTGCCGACTGCATGATATTCACCGAATAGTCACCTATTCTTTCAAAGTCGGTGATTATATGCAGCAAGGAAGTGACCGATTTACTCTCCATTGCACTCAGCTCGCAATCGGTGATGGACACAAGATAGGAATTAAGCCTGTCCTCGGTATGGTCTATAACATCCTCATATTCCATTACCTTTTCCGCCGTCTTCTCATCATATTCCCTGTGAAGAGAGCAGCTCATACGGAAATTGCGGCAGGCAAGCTTGCCCATATATGCAGCTGCATTGTTTGCATACTGTATTGCAAGAGAGGGGGATTTGAGAAATCGGTTATCCAGCATGACCGCTGCATCCTCGGAAACATCATCCTCTTCCTCCTTGGAACGGATAGTCCATACAGCCAGCTTTTCCAGAAGTTTGTGGAAGGGTATAAAGAACACTGTGACAACAATATTGAAAATAGTATGGAAATTAGCTATAGATCCCATATTCATCGTATCATGCCAGAAGGTCAGGACACCGCAGGCTTTCAGTATGTATACCACTGTCAAAAACAGCAGGGTTCCTATAAGGTTGAAGTAAAGATGGACCATTGCAGCTCTTTTTGCGTTTTTGGTAGCACCTATACTGGAAAGCACAGATGTGGAGCAGGTACCTATATTCTGTCCCATTATTATAGGGAAGGCTGCTGCAAAGGTAAGTACCCCCGTTGAGGATACCGCCTGCAATATACCCACAGAGGCTGAGGAGCTTTGCAGGAGTGCCGTTACCACCGCACCCACCAGTATACCCAGTACAGGGTTTTCAAGGCTTGCAAAGGCATCTCTGAATGCCTGGAGCTCAGATAAAGGCTCCACCGAGGCTGTCAGGGTAAGCATACCGGTAAACAGCACACCCAGACCCATTCCTATATCTCCTATGGCTCTGATAGTATCCTTTTTTGAGATCAGGATTATTATTATACCTATAATGGCAAGCATAGGTGCCAGATACTCCGGTGTGAGAAACTGCATTACCACACCCATTGAATTGTTTCCCGAAAGGTCACCCAGACGAAGTATCTGACCTGTTACGGTAGTACCGATATTTGCACCCATGATTATTCCAACTGCTGCGGACAAGGGCAGTATTCCCGAGTTTACAAGACCTACCACTATGACGGTAGTAGCACCCGAGCTTTGGATCACCGCAGTAACAACAGCACCCAGTGCCACGGCTTTAAAAATATTGCTTGTAAGCTTTTCCAGTATTTTCTCCATTTTACCCCCGGAGATCTTTTCCAGTCCCGAGCCTAAAACGTTCATACCGAAAAGCAAAAGGGCTATTCCGCCCAGTGCGGATATAACAGTCTGAAGGATCTGTGTTGTAGACATATTTTCCTCCCCGGAATCCATTTCCGTTTATTTTTTCTTTCCTATAATTTGATTATAACACATAGTTCAGCCGTTGTACATATTTTTTTTGGATTTTATTTTTTTTCATGCTTTTTACTAAAAACAGTTGTCAGGAAATGTATATTACAGTTCTAACTGTCCGCTCTCTACAAGCTCCCCGTCATTGACACCTACAGCAGGGATATTTTTTACATAGTATTTTTTAAGCTGCTCCTCCATATCCGGCTCCGCCTTGCTGACAGAT
>CACZQG010000138.1 GCA_902783235.1 uncultured Ruminococcus sp. | reverse complement strand
TAAAACTTTCTCTTAGAAAGTTTTTTCGCTTTCTTTGCCAGCGTTTCTTTGCCGAATAGCAAAGAAATGCTGAAACAAAAACTAACAAATTAAATGAAACCATCCGGATGCAATATAAAAAAATTCCAAAACATGAACCAACAAAACTAATAGAACACCACGGAAGCAATAAAAATGAGAAATTCCAAGTAAGAATTACAAATTATAATTTATAAATTACAAATTAGTAATCGCCGCTTATCTTATGCTTCCCACAGTTCTGGGGTAGAGTATAACGTCTCTGATATTTGAAACGCCTGTTACATACATGATAAGTCTCTCAAAGCCCAGACCGAAACCGCCGTGAGGTACGCTTCCGAACTTTCTCAGATCCAGATAATCCGAATAGAGATCAAGATTCATGTTTCTCTCCTTCATGGCAGCCACCAGCTTATCCATGTCATACTCTCTCTCACTGCCTCCGATGATCTCGCCCACTCCGGGAACAAGAAGGTCAACAGCCGCAACAGTTTTGCCGTCGGGGTTCTGCTTCATGTAGAAGGACTTGATCTCCTTGGGGTAGTTGGTAACAAATACAGCCTTCTTGAATACCTCCTCCGAGATATATCTTTCATGCTCTGTCTGTAGATCGCAGCCCCATTCCACAGGGTACTGGAAATCTCTTCCCGACTTTTTCAGTATATCTATTGCCTCTGTGTAATCGCACACACCGAAGTCGTGAGAGATAAGCTCCTCCAGCCTTGCGATTATTCCCTTTTCAATACGTTCGTTAAAGAAAGCCATTTCAGTGGGGCATTTATCCAGCACTGTACGGATAACATATTTTACCATGTCCTCAGCTATCTCAATAACATCGGGAAGCTCTGCAAAAGCCACCTCCGGCTCGATATGCCAGAATTCCGCAAGGTGCTTTGGTGTATTACTGTTCTCGGCTCTGAAGCTGGGACCGAAGGTATAAATCTTACCCATTGCCATAGCTGCGACCTCGCCCTCCAGCTGTCCCGATACGCTCAGTCCTGCCTTTTTGCCGAAGAAGTCGTTGCTGTAATACTCCTCCTCAGATTTGTACTCGGTGTTATAGCCGACTGTTGTTACCTGGAACATCTCACCTGCTCCCTCACAGTCACTTCCTGTGATAAGAGGTGTATTGACATATACATAGTGTCTGTCCTGGAAATACTGATGAATTGCCTCTGCCAGTACCGATCTTACACGCAGTACAGCGTTGAAAAGATTGGTTCTGCCTCTCAGGTGGGGCATTGTACGGAGAAACTCTACAGTATGACGCTTTTTCTGCATGGGGTAGTCAGAAGGACAGCTTCCCAGCACGGTTATCTCCTGTGCGTTTATTTCCAAAGCACCCTGTCTTCCCTCAACAGCTGTACCCACGACCTTCACCGAGGTACCCAACGGCATAGCATCCTCATAGGATACCCCTGCCGCCTTGTCAATGACTATCTGGAGATGAGCAAAGGATGTGCCGTCATTCACCTCCATAAACGCCATGTTCTTGGAGTCTCTTGAGGTTCTTACCCATCCGCATACAGTCACCTGCTTATCCTTGAACTGCTCAGGGGTGTTTTTGATGTCTGCGATATCAATGTGCTTCATATTATTTTCTTCCTTTCCAAAATATACAGTATTCGGGTGATCTATTTTTGCAGGCATCTGTTTTTTCCGATGCCCACAGTAAAACAAAACTCCCGCCCTAAATCAATTAGGACGGGAGATAATATACTTATCACTCGTGGTACCACCTAAATTACCGCCGGAAAACGGTCACTCTACGGCTTCCTTCAAAGCCTGCCGTTTAACGCACAGCCAACGTCGCCCCTACTTGTCAGCCGCAAGGCACTCCGCCTTACAGCTCCCGGTGCCATAACAGTCACCCGACTTTCAGATTGCTGCTCGGAAGTGTTATTCACAAAGGCTCTGATACATGGTTCACACTCTCCCATGCTCACTGAGAACGAACTCCTATGCTACTTCTCTTCGTCATTGCATTT
>CACZQG010000137.1 GCA_902783235.1 uncultured Ruminococcus sp. | reverse complement strand
ACGCCAGTATTCCTGCACCTTCCCTCCTTGAATTTCAGCATTTATTCTTCGCATAAATCTTCAAGATTTAATTGGGACATCAATAAGTAATTCATAGTTTATTACAAATTGCTTACTAAAATTGATTTCCGTGAGTGTTGCCTCAATTATATTGACATTTACCCCTCATAGGTGGTATAATTATCTTGATATGCTGTGTCCATTGAGACACAAGGAAAAGTAAAAGGAGTATCTTTATGAGTAATTTTGGCAGCTATGAAAGTCCCTTCTGCACACGCTATGCAAGCGAGGAGATGCAGTACATATTCTCGGCAGACAAAAAGTTCACCACATGGAGAAAGCTTTGGGTAGCTCTGGCACGGGCAGAAATGAAGCTGGGTCTGAATGTTACGCAGGCACAGGTGGATGAGCTTGAAGCAAATATTGACAACATCGATTACGATATGGCAGCCCGGGAGGAAAAGGCGGTCCGCCATGATGTTATGGCACACGTTCATACATATGGTGCCTGCTGTCCCAACGCAAAGGGCATAATACATCTGGGAGCTACATCCTGCTATGTTGGCGACAATACGGATGTTATAATAATGCGTGATGCACTGAATGTTATCCGCCGCAAGCTTATCAATGTCATTTCCAATTTTGCGGATTTTGCAGAAAAATACAAGGATATGCCATGCCTTGCATACACACACCTCCAGCCGGCTCAGCTTACCACTGTAGGCAAAAGGGCAACCCTCTGGACAAACGAGCTTCTTTATGACCTTCGGGAAATAGAACGCCGCATTGACGATCTCCAGCTTCTGGGCTCAAAGGGTACTACCGGTACTCAGGCTTCATTTATGGAGCTTTTCAACGGAGATACAGATAAAATAAAAAGCCTTGAAAAAATGATCGCTGAGGAGATGGGATTTGATTCCTGTGTCCCCGTTTCGGGACAGACCTACTCCAGAAAGGTAGATACCTTTGTGGTATATGCGCTTGCCGGTATAGCTCAGTCGTGCAGTAAGTTTTCCCACGATATGCGTATACTCCAGTCATTCAAGGAGATGGAAGAGCCCTTTGAAAAATCACAGATAGGCTCCAGTGCAATGGCATACAAGAGAAATCCCATGCGTTCCGAGAGAATAACCTCCCTCTCCCGCTATCTGATGATAGATGTGCTGAACCCTGAATTTACCGCCGGTACACAGTGGTTCGAGAGAACTCTTGACGATTCCGCAAATAAGCGTGTGGCTGTAGCAGAAGCTTTCCTGTGCTGTGATGCAATACTTAACATAATGATGAACGTGACCAAAGGCATGGTGGTATATCCCAAAATAGTACGCCGCAGAGTTATGGCTGAATTGCCCTTTATGGCTACGGAAAACATAATGATGGATGCTGTACAGAAGGGCGGCGACAGACAGGAGCTCCACGAAAAGATAAGACAATACTCTATGGAAGCCGGAAAGCGTGTCAAGGAGGAAGGTCTTGACAATGATCTGTGTGACAGAATACTGGGAGATCCTATGTTCATGATAAACAAGGAAGAAATGGATGCGATCATGAAGCCGGAAAACTTCATTGGCAGAAGTGTACAGCAAACAGAGGAATTTTTATCCGATTTTGTTAAGCCTGTCCTGGAGGCAAATAAGGACATTTTAAACGAAACATTCGAGATGAAAAATTAAGGGTTTTTTCTCAAATACTATTGACAACAGGCTAAAAAGATACTATAATAAAAGTAATTGTCGTTAAGATCATCGGGCATGATAAGCGGCATTGCATTATTATGTATAAATGTATGATCGTTTATACGGAAAACTAAGAAGGAGGCTTGAATGTGAAAAAAGCAAAGAAACCGGTATTTTTCATTGTTTTTGCATTGATACTTGCTTTTGCAGCGTCTGTAATATTCGGATTCTCAACACAGTACGGCGATGTTAAGACAACATACATCAAGGGTGTCGAGGACATTCGTCTTGGTATAGATATTCAGGGCGGTGTGGATGTTACATTTGTCCCTGCTGACGACATCGATGCAACTACAGAACAGCTTGATTCCGTAATGGAGGTAATCAAGCAGAGACTTACCACACTGAAGATCAATGACTATGAGGTATACGAGGATGATGCCAATGACCGTGTCATCGTTCGTTTCCCCTGGCAGGCAGGAGAAGAAAATTTCGATCCTGAGGCTGCCGTAAAGGAACTGGGTGATACAGCGGTGCTGTCATTCAGAAAGGGTACCGACTCGGACGAGGACGGCGCACCTACAGGTGAGCTTGTGCTGGACGGTAAGGACGTGGCACACGCTGAGGGCGTAAGACAGCAGAAGGAAGATGGTACATTTGAGTATGTTGTTTCTCTGGATCTTACATCTGAGGCTTCCGATAAGTTTGCTGCGGCTACAGGCGAGCTTGCAGGCAGTGACACTCCTATTTCCATCTGGATGGATAATGACATGATCTCCGCTCCTACAGTAAACGAGCAGATCACAGGCGGAAAGGCTGTTATTTCAGGCAGCTTTACTGCTGAAAGTGCCAAGAGCCTGGCTGATAAGATCAATGCAGGTGCCCTTCCTTTCAGTATCAAAACATCCAGCTTCAAGACCATTTCTCCCACATTGGGCGAGGGTGCTTTGAAAGCAATGGTAATAAGCGGTATCATCGCTCTGGCATTTATTCTTATCTATATGACATTCCTGTATAAGATCCCCGGCTTTGTTGCCGTTGTAGGCATCATCGGTCAGGTGGCAGTAACACTGGCTTGTATCTCCGGATATTTCAGCTTCTACAGCAGCTCCACACTTACCATACCCGGTATTGCAGGTATCATACTCACTGTTGGTATGGGTGTTGACGCAAACATCATCACCGGTGAACGTATCAGAGAAGAGCTGAACGCAGGAAAAAGTCTTGACAATTCTCTCCGTTCCGGTTATAAGAGAGCATTCTCTGCAATTCTGGACGGTAACCTTACAAGTATCATAGTTGCTATTATACTTATGGCTGCATTCGGTACTCCCGACAGCTTCCTGGCAAGCGGTCTTAACAAGGTGCTGAGCTGGTTCGGTATCGGTGCCACAACAGAAGGTGTTATCTACTCCTTCGGCTTTACACTGTTTGTAGGTACTCTTATGAACTTTGTAATGGGCGTTCTGGCATCCCGTCTTATGGTAACATCACTTTCAAGATTTAAGTTCCTCAGGAACAAAAAGCTTTTCGGAGGTGACAGCAATGAATAATACTAATGTAAAGGACTTTGCAGGCAAGAAGAAGCTCTGGCTCATTATTTCACTTGCTCTTTTCGCTGTTATCGCAATATTTGCTGTTATCAGAGGCGTTGAAGTCGCAATCGAATTCAAGGGCGGTACGATCATATCCTATTCCTACCAGGGGGACAGTGATCTCACCACCATACAGAAGGACATCGAGGATTATCTGAAAACTCCCGTAACAATCCAGTCAGGTGAAAACCTTTCAGGGGATTCAAAGAGTGTTTCCATTTCCTTCAGCTCGGATGAGGGGCTTTCAGCAGAAAGACAGTCCGGTCTGACTGCACTTATAAAGGAAAAATTCACTGACGGCAATTTTGAGGTCCTGGACTCCAATGACGTAAATCCCACATCGGGACGTGAATTCTTTATAAAGTGCCTCATAGCTGCTGTTATCGCCGCTATACTCATTATTGTTTATATCGGTATCAGATTCAAGCAGATAAGCGGCTGGTCAGCAGGTGTGTGTGCTGTCATCGCACTTCTCCATGACCTTATCATCTCATTTGGTGTATTTGTTGTAATGGGCTTTGAGATAAACTCAAACTTCATTGCCGTAATACTCACTATCCTGGGTTACTCGGTAAATGATACCATCGTTATCTATGACAGGATCAGAGAGAACAGAAGCATTATGAAAAATGCAAGTGTTACAGAGCTTGTAAACACAAGTGTAACACAGTCTCTGAGACGTTCTGTCAGAACATCTGTTACTACAGTTTCCACTATGCTGATAGTTAGTATCGTAGCTTATATCTACGGCGTTACTTCAATACTCAGCTTCTCCATCCCCATCATGATCGGTATGATATCAGGTACCTATTCATCACTGTGTATCGCTTCCTCCATATGGGTATGGTGGCATGAAAGAAAAGATAATAAAGCAAAATGATCTATTCATAAAGCAGACCCTTCGGGGTCTGTTTTTTTGCATTTAAGGCAACAGCTCCATGTTACTCCGTTTAAGACACGGAAATCAATTTTCACAAAATAGTTACACAACACATTTGTAGGGAACGCAGCCATCCACATCCCGCAGGTTATATAGCAAACAACAAAAGCAATTGGTTGTTACATTAGCTCGTCACCAATAATT
>CACZQG010000136.1 GCA_902783235.1 uncultured Ruminococcus sp. | reverse complement strand
GTGGGCGTACTGGTCACGCTACATCTACATCAACCGCTACAATGACGTGGACAACGGCACATACAAGACGCTGTTTGAACTGATGAAGGACAAGGACTATTTTGTTATAACAACGAATGTAGATCACCAATTCCAAAAGGCAGGCTTTGACAAAGAAAGACTGTTCTACACGC
This sequence comes from uncultured Ruminococcus sp., assembly GCA_902783235.1. Classification (GTDB taxonomy): domain Bacteria; phylum Bacillota; class Clostridia; order Oscillospirales; family Ruminococcaceae; genus Porcipelethomonas. The sequence continues at coordinate 2,312 of CACZQG010000136.1, read as the reverse complement.
AGGGCGATTACGGCTTATTCCAATGCAGTGAACCGTGTCACGATCGGACCTATGACAATGAGGCAATCGTCAAGGACATGATCGAGTTTCAGGAGGATATGAAGATACCGACAGGGCTGATACCGAAATGCCCGAAATGCGGCAAGCCTATGACGATGAACCTCAGAAGCGATGATAAGTTTGTAGAGGACGAGGGCTGGCACAGGGCAGCAAAGCGGTATGATGATTTCCTGCAAAAGCACGAAGGAAAGCATATCCTGTTTTTGGAGCTCGGAGTTGGCTACAATACGCCCGTTATCATCAAGTACCCGTTCTGGAAAATGACGGCGAAGAACCCGAACGCAGTATATTCCTGCCTGAATTTCGGTGAAGCGTATGCGCCCGATGAGATAGCAAAGCAGAGTATTCTTATAGGTGGGGATATTCGTGAGGTGCTGAAAAAATTGGCTTAATATTTATTCGAGCCTTGCTCTCTGTTTTGAGTACAAGGCTCATTTTATGCCAATAGAGTATGTTGTTATTTCGGTATGTTCCACAATGCCTGATAGGACTTGTATGGAACGGAAATCAGGTGTTCCAATAGGCTATGGATTATGGGGTAGCTTACTCCAATGGAAAAGTAATCTCCCAATCACCTGAAGTATAACCCTGTGCAGTTACAAATTCACCTTGCAGAGTGCATTTGCACAGCTCGTCATAAGAAACAGGTATGATCTGTTCCATATAATTGTCCTTGTTAGTATCATCAGAATAATAAAATCCAAATTCTGTGGTTTCACCTATTTGGACACCATTGTTATCGCAAAGCTCGATAAAGCCGTGACTATCGGTATGAGAGTTGTCTTCATATCGTGTCAGGATATGAAGTGCGCCGTCAAAGTATCCGATATTCATTACAGAGACATTTGGTGCGGGAGTGCAAAGCGTTTGTTCGGAAGGAATCAGAAACCGATACTCCTGGGGATCGGGAAGCTCGTCATAGGAAAATCCACCACTGATTTCACTTCGTGTCATGGTCTGTGGTTCATAAGGGATATTGCTCATATCAATAGCTTCAAGTGCCGTCTTCGTTTTTATTTTGCCCGTCATCATCTCATGAACGGAGAAAGTGACCTTACCATTTGGCATAGCGCTGCCGTCCATTGTTTCCAAATGCACCACAAAATAGGCAGTATGGGAATCAACATCATATTCCGAGAAGCTGCAATGACCTGTCATATCATGGGGAACATTGATGTGATAGCTGTCATACAGATCCCAATCACCGTCAGGACAAGTACCTGTTGTATCGTGCATTGCAAGATATACGCTCGCTTCACTTCCATTACGTTCAGCGGAGATGACCGTCATTTCAATTCCATTATCTTCACAGGTTTTCTGTACCGGTTTGAATGTCTGTGCAACAGAAGGAGCAATATGGTACAGGATATTGTACGCAGGATCGACACCAAATGCTGTCAGTGTCGGGAGAGGACAAATAATCAGTGCTGCCGCCGCAGCTATCGAAATGATCCTTTTTGTCCATTTTCGATGTGTGATCGCTTTTCTCGGTATATCAACATCAAGATAACGATCATCGATCATTCCAACCGCATTCATAAATGTATCAGTTTTCATAGATAATTCTCCTTTTTCAATCTGTCGTAGAGCTTTTTGCGTATTCGGAACAGCATGGATTTAACTTTACTTTCAGAAAAGCTGTGATAATCAGCGATTTCCGTAATTGATTGCATATACCAGTAACGCCGGACAAATACATTTCGTTCTATATCAGATATACTTTCAAGAAAGCGATTGATCTCATCTGCCAGAGCCTGTTCAGATACTTGCTGTTCAACATTCTGCTCAGATTGCAGCCAGTCTGCAACTTCTTCAAATACGACTCTTACCTCATTTGCCCCACGCTTCATTGTTTTCTCAGAGCGAACACGCTTCAAACTGATGTTTCTTGTCAGTCTGCCGAGAAATGTTTGCAGGCGTTCGGGAATATGTGGGGGAATGCTGTTCCAAGCTGCAAGCCAAGTGTCGTTAAGAGCTTCATCAGCATCTTCGTGGATGTGTAAGATACGAATCGCTATTGACCGACAGTATTTCGTATATTTACGTTCAGTTTGAGAAATAGCATCTTCATTGCGTTTCAAGTACATTTCTATAATCTGTTGATCTTCCACGATGTTCCTCCTCTCATGTGTGATTAGAAGCTTCTACTATACTACTACCCCAATAGGGCACATTGGTTGCATACATTTCAAAATTTCTTTTCTCAATTATAGCACACGAGGAAAATAAAGACAAGATAATGTCAATCACCT
>CACZQG010000135.1 GCA_902783235.1 uncultured Ruminococcus sp. | reverse complement strand
GCCTTTATTATCGCTTGGAGTGACTGTATACAAACGCCAATCATTGATGTGTCACCGGATGCTTTTACATGACAAAGTGCATCTCTTTAATGTCACCACCATATCATTTATCATTTTATAATAACTAAATCTCATTGTTAATATTCCTATCTTTGGATTTTACCCAATATTAAACCTACCTAATATACATTTTACTCTGATAATAAATACCTATTTTTAATAGAATCCATTATAATTTTACTGTATCATTCAAATATTCCTTTATTTTAAATTCTTTTCTTTTGAACATTTGATTTAATAACATCCAGCCCAAAATAATACTTACAGGTTACGCTATAATCATCCTCGCCCCAGTTAACGGTTATCTCAATATAGTAATACTTTCCGGTATCCACCGGCAATGTCAAAGCATTTTGCGGTGGCATAATGACATTAAAGCTTTCATCGTAAACTGTATAACTCAGCTTACCATTATAGCTTTCGCTGTAGGAAACTGCCAACTGACAGTTTGCATCATCCGGATCATATTTAAGGGTCGGGATATTATAAGCTTTATCAACCGGTAAAAATGTATCTAATGTTCTCGATTTATCTTTATCATTATAACTATATTTATGACAATCAAGTGCGATCCTGTCATATCCATTAGTGACCACAACATCACCTATGGCACTATCAGCAGGGTTTCCTCGCATAATTATCATCAAAGCTCCCAATATAGCCATTAAAACAAAGAATATCGTACATATTTTTTTTACAAGCTCGCCTTTTTTCATTTCATTGCTTCTTCAAGCTGCGACAAATAATATGCTACAACTTCCTTCATTGGCTCACAAAGGCGCAGTGCCTCTTTAAGCATACGAACATAAGCTATAAGATCTCCCTCATTTTGTGCTTTAAACGCCAATGTCATGTAATAGCCAAAACGATGAAGCTCGGGCAGCACCTCGGCATCATCTGGATTGAGAAGTTCGGGGTTGTAGATATTCATAACATAATCCGAAAGTGCCAATACAAAAGTATCGTTGAATATCGCCTTGTCTTCAAGTTTTAATTCCGATGAGCCTTCAACACCAAGTTCAAACGCCGTTACCATCCAATATAGCTTCTTTATACTCTGAGAGAACATTTCCAAGTCATAATAATCAACAACCACTTTTGAGTAATCACTGTGTCCTTCGGACAGATACTGCAAATTCTCCCTTATGAGCTTATGACTCATTTTATTGATGGGCTCAGTAAGATCACAGCCATGCTTCATTGCAAGATAAATTGCTTCTGCATATCCATCATTCCATCTGTCAGTGCTGTCAATGAATTTCTGAAGCCTGTCGCTTATGTCCTTGCCGTCATTATCAGCCTTCACAAGCTTCATAAGCTCGATAAACCTGCCCTTTACGCCCGATTTTATCATAGCATCTGCGAAATCTTCCCGTTCCTTCGGGTGTTCAAGATAATACTGCTGGAGCAAGAAAAGAATAAGCCCTGTTTTATCGTCATCATCCAAAGACTGTATCCTGTCATAGCATTCAGCTGCTTTTTCATAATCTTTTGTAAGACCTATAAGGTCTCGAACAATATTAAGATACATCCTCAAATGATCGAAACTCATATCCCCAAGTTCAACTTTGTTCAGATATTCAAAAGACTCTTCACTTTTTCCAAGATTATATGCACATTGGGCAGCATTTAACACCTGCTGATCGTAATCGTAATCTGTTATACCTTTTACTATGTTAAACCGAAGTGCAACCATATTCAGCTCATTCTTCTTGTATTTTTCATAATACTCAAAATATTTTTTTAATGACTCATATTCATTTTCATAATCATTCTGAAGTATATATACAATGGTTTTAAGATAGTAAATTGCCAGGATTATTACAGAATTATCACTGTCTTCAATATCCAGGAAATAATCCAGTGCCTCCAGTGCCTTATCATATTTTTTATAATTAATATAAAATATGGCACATTTTGAGAATGCACCCGGCGCAAAAGGAGACTCGATCTCTTTCTTGGCCAATTCTATATATTCTATATGATACTTCTCCTTATCTTCAAAAGTAGGAAAATACTTATCAAATGCAGTTACATCACATACCTGCCCTAATGTACGCAAATGGGGAGGTTTATTTTTATATTCTTCCATGAGAGGCTTAACATTTCTGTCAGCCTTCCTTTCAAACAGTTCTTTATCGTCAAACACATATCCGTAATGATGAAGCTTGGTAGAAAAGAAACCGTGTGGATTCGACTGAGGTATCCATTCATGTATCGGATCATGAAATTCAATGCCTTCCTCAAGTCGAACTATACGTGGAGCCAAAAACTCGTCAGCCGTTTTCTTTGATTTTTTCGATATATAATTGATTATTGGTATACTTGCGGAATTATAATTGGAGCTCACCTCGGGCATATTAAAGAAAGAAATCATTTCATTGCAGTCTTCATCGAGGTATTCATCCGCATCTATAAACATGAACCACTCACCCTTGGCTTTTTTTAGTCCAACATTTCTTGCCTCCGAAAAATCCCCTGTCCATTCAAAATCATATACCTTGTCTGTATATTTCAGTGCTATTTCTTTTGTACGATCGGTAGAACCTGTATCAACAATGATAAGTTCGCTTGACACATTATCCAGCAGCTTTTTTAGTGCTGAAAGGCAGTTGTCAAGGTGCTCTTCTTCATTTTTCACTATCATACCCACAGTTAGTATTATCTTATTGGGATCGCTTTTTATCATCTTTGCCTTTTTTAGATTTGCTCTCATATATTTATCTCCTTATCTTTTAAGGTATATCCCAAAGCATCCACTTCATATATTCAATGCTTTGGGATATGCCCTACAGGGTATAATCAGCAATGACCCGCCCTCACGAAAAGGACGGGTCATATATGCTATTAGATTAGACTAAACTGTAAACAAAATTCACAAGAATTACTGTAACAGCTGGAGTACATTCTGAGGCTGAGTATTTGCCTGAGCCAGCATAGACTGAGCAGCCTGTGTGAGTACGTTGCTCTGAGTATATGCCATCATTTCCTTAGCCATATCTGTGTCACGGATTCGGCTGTTGGAAGCTTCCATGTTCTCCTTAGCAGTATCCAGGTTATTGATTGTATAATCAAGTCTGTTCTGTGTAGCACCGAGCTGAGCTCTCTGGAGCGATACTTCGTTGATAGCAGTTCTGATCATTTCAGCTGACTTAGAAGCCATAGCCTGATCGGAAATGTTGATAGTAACACCTTGGCTCCAAGAAGAAGCAACACCTACAGATGCATTAGTTATACCAACATTAATCGTATTTGCACCTGTTGTACCGTTAGAAATAGTAAGCGGTGCAGTTGACATTCCATTACCATCTGCATTGTTATATTCAACACTTTTTGTCATAGCCTTGAAGAGATTATCTGTTGTCATTCTCTTGATTGAAACTGTCAGCTTATCTCCTCTGTTGGATGTTTCACCGATCTGAAGTGAAAGCGCCTTACCTACTGAACCCGGACCTTGTGAAACGAAAGTTGCGCCATCAGCCGAAGCAACACTTGCGCCCGAAGAACCGTCAAGGTTACCATTAAGGAGCTTGTTGCCATTGAAGTTGGCTGTAAGAGCGATTCTGTCGATTTCAGCACAAAGCTGATCCATTTCAGCCTGGAGAGCTGCACGGTCTGTGCCTGCATTCTGAAGTTCATCTGTTCCCTCAGCTGTAGTAGCTGAACTTGTTCCATATGCGGCAGAGCCTCTCAAACCGGAATCCTTCATGATACCGTTAGCAGACTTTTCAGCCAGCTCAACCATTCTGTTCATCATGTCGTGGATCTCGCCCATGTAACCTTCAGCTGTCTGGATAAGTGAAATACCATCCTCAGCGTTAGCGGATGCTGTACCGAGAGCCTTGATCTGAGCCTTCATTTTCTCACTGATAGCGAGACCTGAAGCGTCATCACCTGCACGGTTAACTTTAAAACCTGAAGAAAGTTTTTCCAGTGACTTAGCATTTGCCTTGTTATTCTTGTTCAAATTTCTGTGAGCGTCAAGCGCATTCACATTAGTTCTAACTACCATTCCCATAACAATACCTCCATGTTATAAATAATATTTTTTTTGAAGCATCCATGCTCCATTTTTATTTTATGAGAAATATTCTCGGAACGCCTGCCTTTTTAACGGAGGGCCCTATCCGTTGTGAGCAAGTTTCCGATCAATTTTGCTTACATAATATATATCGTCTGTTTTATGATTTTCTAAAGATGGAATATCTTACAAATATTATCCACATATTTATGCAAACTGCACTAAAATTCGATATTTTGGGCAAGATTGGATCCGCTTATGATGGTAACACTGTCTCTGACATACAATCTGCAGTTGTTTACCGGCTTTTGAAGTATGTAATTACTCTCACCGACTCTGAAAGAAACCGTAGGATTTATGGAACGGCAATTCAATGAGCAAGCCTTTTTTGTCTCCTCCAGCTCCTGAGTCATTTTTTCAAGTGCGGATTCAAGGTTATTCTTTTGCATTTCTACAAATTTACGCTGTATTTTAAGTTGATCCAGCTTAGCCACTCTGCTTTCGGGCATTCTGCTGATATTTTCCTCAATGTAATTTATATCCTGATTGACCTTAAACAGCTTATCACTCACTTCCTTCAGATTATGAGCTGTATTGGAGTGATTTTTTATAAGCTCCGGGGCTGCCCCCAGTACCACATCGGTTTTAAGTGCTGTATTGCTTGGAGCTCCTATTATATCTGCTGTTATAGCTTTACCGGCTATAAGCTTTCCGCCTGTTACAGAACCTTTTTTGCCTGTAACAGTTATATTTCCGCCGCTGGACAGTTCCGAGTACATTACAAGATCCACTTCTATATCACCATCGGCAAAGGCATGACAGTTTTCAAGAAACAGGCATTTTATATTGCCTCCCGCATGGATACTTCCCTTACCGCCTCCGGTCATACCGTGTACTATTGTTATATCGCCATCGGCATTAAGCTCTGCGCCCTCACAGGTACCTTCTATAGTGATACTGCCTTCGGCTCTGACAGCAAAGCCTTCTCTCACATCGCCTTTTATCAGCACATCACCGGAAAAAGTTATATTGCCGCTGGCAACGTCTACATCTCCGGATATAGTCAGAAGCTCATTTACATTAAAGCTGCCGTCCTTGAATTGCAGTTCGCCGTCCTTATCTGCAATAAGAAGCGTTTTATCCTCGTTAAATACAGTATTTTTTCCCTTGGGTATCTTAGGCTGTACTCCCTTTCTTGCATTGAGTATCCTGCCGTCCACGGCTCTGCCGTCAGTTCCCTCGATCGGATAATGTATTTCACATATCACATCATTTTTATGTACACTTCTTATATTATTAAGCTCCTTGAAGTTTACTCTTCCTTTTTCATTTTCCTGAACTCTTATCTGACTGCTTCTGGAAAACATATCCTTTACATAGCCGTCTGTCCCATCTATGACCTCTTCTCCTCTGGCTATCTCAAAAATATGCAGATACTGCTTCTTGCCGGCAATTGCGGTTACAAGAGGCTTATTCACACCATATATCACTCTGTTCTTTTCGAGATACTCCTGTATTTTCATCTCGGTTACATCCGAACCGCCATTTACAGGTGGGAAAACTATCATCCATGCGTGTATCTTATCCTTTGAAACTTTAAGATACACCTGCGCATCCATAGGCTTGATCCTCTGAGCATCGGAACATGGGTCACAGGCAAGCTTCCATTCATCATAGGACATATAGTCGCAGTATTCACGGAAATCGGCCTCCATTCGTTCCTTATCCACTCCGTCAATATAATCATCAAGAGAGCCTTCAACACTGTTTAAAAGCAGCTGAGTGATGATCTTTACCGCTGCCCCCTGTGATGCATAGATAAAATTCATAAATTCTTTCTGATTATCATCATAATCCTGATATGCAGAATACTTATTCTTTCCTATCTCGTTAAGATGCAGATTGGTATCTATAAGTGCCTTCCACATATATTCCATTGGCTGATAATCCTCACCGCTTTTATATATATTGTGAAGGATACGGAAGGGTGATGCATCAAAGAAACCGAATTTTTCTCTTATATACTGTTCCGCCTGTATATTATCCTTCATAACAAAGCCGGTACTTTGTACAGTCTTTTCCGAAGGCTCGGATGAAGAAACATCAGAAGATGACTGCCCTGACAGGCTTTGTGCAGGTTTCTGCTCTTCTTCATGCTTATGCTTTTTAAAAAATCCGAATGCCATAGTCAAGCCTCCTTTATTTTATTATTTCAGCAAACCTCTTCAAGTATGCCGATGCTTACCCTAATTTGCCGCTGATCATAGATCCGGCAGCTGCGAGCATAAAGTCTTCAGCTGCAATATTGCTTATGAGGGAGATGTCATTAGGCAACACCACACCAAGACCGCCTTGCAGCTTTGCACGTTAACTGCAAGTGTTTCACCAGATCTATGATCCGGATAGAAACACAAATGCCGGGAGATATGCCGGTACGCCTATCTGTGCTTTATATACTCTGACGCACAATCTATGTGCAGTATTTATTCAGCTCTTTACCTGCCTTATCTATTTCAATGACTTGTTCCGGCTGTTTAAGAATTCCCTTTGCTTTTTAAACAGGAAGGAGCACAGAGCATCCTGAGTTGCATCATCCTGCTTACCGGTAAACTCACAGCCGTATTGTATTTCATTCTTTTCACTGTTTTCTATGACCCTTACGATCCTGCAGGGAAGGGTACACCTGTTTTCCCTTGCATTCTTATTTGCCCTGAGATCCAGTATCACAGAAACTGTATCGTCCCTGGAGAACTCATGATCCACCCTGAATCGAAGTCCGCTAAGGCTCATATCCAGCACTCTTGCTGACAGTTCATGCACAGGTCCTCTTTTTTTAAACATCACCATTGCTTCCAGATCCATATCAACACGGAAAAAATTACGTCTTTCCCTGTCGGTAAGTATAGAAACATCCGATATTGTCAATTCACCGGGAGTTGAAGTGAAAACCACTCCAACTACCACCTTGAATCCCAGTGATGTATTGAATATATTAACTTTTACTTCCTCATGAAAATTTAAAACTCTAAGTTCATTTTTTCCGCTTGCTATTTTTATGTACTCTTCTGAAACCTCCATGATCTTGCCCACTGCCACGAGAGTATTTGACATAGATTTGATCTCGCACACCGAGTTGGCATATTCCTTTGAAATGACCGTTTGTGCCATTTATGGTTTTCCTCCTGTCAGAACTTGTTTTTGTAGGCAATACCGCACAAAGCTATCATGCAGTCTTCGTGGGGTGTTAAGGCAGCACCTCACAAGGACCGCCTGACGGCTTTGCACATCATCTGCCAGCAGATGACGCACCATCTTTGTGCGGTATTGCCTTATTATTCTCTATAAAATGATATTTATGGTTATTTCGTTTTATTGCCCTTTCCGCCCCTCAATTCACTGGTGCTTTTCAGGAGCTGTGCATATATAGCAGCTATCACCTCATAAAGCTCCGGGGGGATAGCACTTCCCACATCCAGCATACACATAAGAGATGCTGCACTATCATCACGATATACCGGTATCCCATTTTCTTCGGCGATATTTATTATCTTATTAGCTACTTCACCATATCCGGAGGCTATGATAACAGGAGCCTGATCGGTATCGGCATTATAGCGCAGTGCTACTGCTTTATTCTTTTTATTGCTATATCCTAACATTGATACCAGTCCTTTTCTGCGGCAGCGTAGGAAAGACCTCAACAAGTGAGCGTGTCTTTTCAAGCGTGCTCACGGTTATCTCGTTAAAATTATATTGTGAAAAGCCTATGCTTTTTTTCAGTTCCTTTGATAAGCCGTCCATTTTTCCTTCAAATGCCGGCGGACAAAGCAATGACATATTTATAGTCTTGTCACGCACATACAATTCCGTCTCAAATCTTCCCACATCCGGTATATCAAACACCAAAAGCATATGGATAAGTCTGCCATCCCCTTCCGGAGGGCGTACCTT
>CACZQG010000134.1 GCA_902783235.1 uncultured Ruminococcus sp. | reverse complement strand
AGTTATATTGATGGTCAGATGCTGGAAATTAGTGAAGAGGATTTTTACGCATTTAAGGAGTATATATCATTAATATCACATTATTCAATAGAAAAAGTTAATTACAGTGAGAATCTAATGGAAGTTTTAGTGTAATGATATGAAAGGCGCTCCACAATGCCCTTTGTTAGACAGGCTGTGGAACGCTGTGTTTGCTGTATTCGCTTCTTAATATCGCGCGTGGGACTCGGTGTACAAGAAAACGTTTCAGAGAGCATCACAGAGTGTTATACGCCTATCAGCGAAGATAAAATTTATCTGTGCTGTGGCGTAAGCACCAAGCTAGAGCGCAAGCAAAGATAATTTTTTCTGTAATATACCTATCACCCCTTATTTTTCAATTAAATACAATAACGCTGAAAATAGATAAAATCCGAAACGGTATTGTAATATCAAATTAAGCACGAACAGTTTATAACGATATAATATCATAGTGATGACAAATTACCAAAAGGCAATAAATAATACTAACATATAAATAACAATACTCAGAAGGAGGTGGTAGCATGCAAGCTATTGAAATAAAAGAAACTAAGCATTTTCTGTCAGTACCGGAAACAGCCAGACTTCTGGGAGTAAGCACTCATACAATATACAAGCTTATCGATAAGGATGAGCTGAACGCCGTGAAAATAAGCGATAGGAGAATATCTGTTTCAGCAGATGAAATAATGAACTACATCGAAAGGAAATCAGGTGGAAAGAAATGAAGGAAAATATCGAGAATATAGAAATCCTTACCCGCGAGGAAGTTATGGACTTTTTGAAGATTGGCAGAAGTACGTTCTATAAGCTTGTTCGTGAAGGCAGAATCAAATGCTTCAGGGAAGGAAACAGATATAAGGTGCCTGCTCAATCGCTGGAAGAATATATCGAAGGAAAACTGCGTTAAATTGATAGATAAGATGGAGCAGGACTGCGTGGTCCTGCTCCTATCTGCACACAAAAGGTATTTTCGTAAAATGACTTGAATTGCTCGCAGGATTATGGTATAATAAACTTAACAAATACTTGACTGAAAGGATGGTGATAACATGAAAAAGAGACTGCCTATAGGAAACGAAAACTTCTCCGAACTCATAAAGGAAGATTTATATTACGTTGATAAGACACTGCTCATATCAGATCTGCTTTCAAATATGGGAAAGGTAAATCTTTTCACTCGTCCTCGTCGTTTTGGCAAAACGCTCAATATGGATATGATAAAAACTTTCTTTGAGATAGGTCAAGACGGTTCCCTGTTCGATGGACTTAAAATCGCTGATAACAAGGAAGTCTGCAACTCGCATATGGGTAAGTATCCGGTTATCTCCATAAGTCTTAAAGGTGCGGCAGGCTCGACCTTTGAACAAGCTGAAAACATGATGCGCTGCATTATTGCTTCCGAATACAGACGGCATAATTATCTTGCCAAAAGTGATAAGCTTGATGAGAACGAAAAAAGAAGGATCGATAGATTCTTTGAACTTGATATGGAAAAAATAGAATTTGATGACAGCATCAGATTTCTCTCAGATATGCTTAGTAAGCACTATGGTAAAAACGTCATTATTCTCATAGACGAATATGATGTTCCCCTTGATAAGGCGTATATATACGGCTATTATGACGAGATAATAACGCTTATCCGCAACCTTTTGGGTCAGGCGCTTAAAACCAACAGCAGTCTTTATTTTGCCGTACTGACAGGTTGCCTTAGGATATCAAAGGAAAGTATCTTCACTGGTCTCAACAACATGAGGGTGTTATCTGTTGCAGACCCATTATTTTCGGAGTACTTCGGATTTACAGATGACGAAGTAAGAGAAATGCTTGAATATTACGACATATCAGACCGATATGAGGAAGTGAAGACTTGGTATGACGGATATAAGTTCGGCAAGACTGAGGTATACAATCCTTGGGACGTTATAAATTATTGCTCGGACTTGATAAGCGGAAATGCAACAGTGCCTAAAGCTTACTGGATAAACACAAGCGGGAATGATATTGTGAGAAAGCTTATAAATAAAGCTAAGACCACAACAAAAAATGAAATAGAACAGCTTATTGCAGGTGAATCGGTGAGAAAAAAGCTTAACTTGGAGCTTACTTATCGTGAACTTGAAGACAGCATAGAGAATATATGGAGCGTTCTATACACTACAGGATATCTCACACACATAGGCATTCCTGATGGAAAAAACTTCGATCTTGTTATTCCGAATGAATGTGTAAAGGAAATATTCAAAGAACAGATATACACTTGGTTCAAAGAATATTCTGGTCAGGACAGACCTATGCTCGATGACTTCTGCCTGTCCTTCCAGAACGGTGATGCAGAGAAAGCGGAACAACTGTTTACGCAGTATCTACGCAAGGTCATAAGCATACGCGATACTAATTCCCCTATAGCTAAAAAGGAAAACTTCTATCATGGTATATTGCTTGGACTTTTCAGCCATATGGACGATTGGTTTGTTCGTTCTAATGTTGAATCGGGTGACGGTTACAGCGACATCATAATAGAAATACCCGACCTCGAACTTGGCATCATAATTGAAGTTAAGTATGGAGAGAACAAGGAAATGGAAAAAGGCTGTAAAGATGCGTTGAAGCAGATCGACGAGCTGAACTACATCGAAGCACTTGTTGATGACGGAATGGAGACCATACTGAAATATGGTGTGGCATGCTACAAGAAAAAATGCAGGATCATTAAGGCTAATTGATATGATATTAAGGAGAGGCAATAGGTCAACACCAATGTAGAAGTATCGAAATTAGGTCAAAGACAACACAGCAAGCTACAAGCAGAACTGGCTAAGTTATACACTTAGCCAGTTCTTGTTTTATATAGAAAATCTAATCGACACCGTTCGACAAATACCACTTTCCGCAGGCGTGAAGTTGTCGACCATATCGAAACCATCACCCCACATACAAAGCAATTGCCCCGACGTGATGAAAGTCGAGGCAATCGGAAGAAATCTTGCTACTCTGTGTACAGCTTAAATACATTATAAAAGTCTATTACCTGTAATTGGGTAATAGACTATTTTTACGCTTTCGTGTGATCTATAAGACCACTTAGACTTCTGAGTGACGTATCAAGGCTCTTTGGAGTATTCCTGCTCGTGTGATAATGGTAATACTCTTTACGGCTCTACAGAGAATGTTAAGGGGTCTATAAGATGCCTGTACAGAGATAGGATTGATGCGGAGATATCACTAATGCCCTCTATACTGTAGTGGTAAATGTGGTATGCTGAGAGCAATGCTGTTCTGATATAGTTACTCTTTCATTATGCATACATAATTTTATTATAGATACAGGTGATACACTTTTCTTTTATATCACAATATTGCCCTCTGCCTATATCCTATTTTATTAATAGGATATAAAAAAGACTGGAAATTAAAAAATGGAAAGTTCATGTTTATTAGTGCATAAAAAAAGACATATTGCCCCAAATGAAGCAATATGTCCAATGAATTCTACCGTCGGCAAATCCGTCGGCATTTATAAATGCCGACGCAGCTATAAAGCTCGTATGTACGCTGTTTACAGGTCATTCCGTCGGTATGACGGCAATAAAGTATTTAATGTAATAAGAACGGCAGACTATAGCCAAGCTTGAAGTGGAACAACCCTGCGTGTGCAGGGAAAAGGAAAGCCCCGAAGATAAGCTGACAGGTGCAGAGGGATCACCCCTGCGTGTGCAGGGAAAAGTTGACGATGTCCGCTTCTGTTGTGGCAAAGTTGGGATCACCCCTGCGTGTGCAGGGAAAAGATAGCAGATTCGGTATAAAATGTCAAGTGCTGAGGATCACCCCTGCGTGTGCAGGGAAAAGACAGCTGTAGCTGATGAAGCAACCGCAAAGGCAGGATCACCCCTGCGTGTGCAGGGAAAAGTTGCGCAATCGGCGCTATCCTAAAAATGGTCGAGGATCACCCCTGCGTGTGCAGGGAAAAGCAGGTACTGCTTATCAGAAAGCAAAATCCATTGGGATCACCCCTGCGTGTGCAGGGAAAAGGCGT
>CACZQG010000133.1 GCA_902783235.1 uncultured Ruminococcus sp. | reverse complement strand
TGATGAATACATCACAAAGTACGGCACAAACAAGCCTACAATATTCTACAACATGGCATATCAGGAACACCCTGTATACGCTGACCCGGGTTCAAACCACTGGATCGGTAACCAGGTATGGGCTATCCAGCGTCTGGCTGAACTCTACTATGATATAAAGACCAAGCCTACAGCTGTTTCCAACAAGATCAAGGTAGGCGACCTCTCAATGGAGCAGGCACTTGCTAAGATCCTTGACAGATGGGTTGAATGGTTCGTTGGCGAAGTTGAACTTACAGCAGACGGCGACTTCACAATCCCTGCATCTCTTGACTGGTTCGGTCAGCCTAAGGACTGGAACGGTATGTACAACGAGAAGACAGGTGTAACCTGTGAAGTAGTTGCAAGAGGCAACTCTGACCTCGGTTGTGTATCCTCACTGTGTAATACACTTATCTACTATGCAAAGGCTAACGGCGTTGATGCTTCCAAGGCATACAGCTCCAAGAATACAGATGTAGCTGCAAAGGGTCTTTACACAGCTCACGCACTCCTCGACAGAGAGTGGAAGCTGGGCAGAGATGATATTGGTCTGTCAAGAACAGAGCACAACGGCTCTATGGTAAGACTCTTCGAGCAGCCTGTATGGGTTCCTCAGAACTACAACGGCACAATGCCTAACGGTGATGCTCTCAAGAATGGTGTTAAGTTCCTTGACATCCGTTCACAGTATATGAAGGTTCCTAAGGTTCAGGAATTCAAGAGTGTTTATGATACTGTTTCAAGTGCTTCTGCTTCCGAGAAGGAGAAGGCTATGGAAACTGTTGACCTCAACTACCACAGATTCTGGCACGAAGGCGATATCATGCTGGCTCTTGGTACTATGTATGAGCTCTATCCTGAGGTTAAGCCTGATGTATATGATGACAATGCCGGCAACGATGATATCAAGAACGGCGAGTTCACTATCAACAAGGGCGAGACAAAGAAGATCGACTCTACAGTTATCGGTGTTGATCCTTCCGGCGCAACATTCACATCCAGTGATCCTTCTGTAGCTTCTGTATCATCCGATGGTACTGTTTCAGGTGTAGGCGTAGGTAATGCAACAATTACAGTTTCCAAGGACGGCAAGACTGCTACAGTAGCAGTAACAGTTAAGGATTCCGGTACAGATATCCCTGTAGGCGATTACATCTACGGTGACGTTGACCTTAACGGTATCGTTGAACTGGCTGACGTAACAACACTGTCTAAGTACCTCCTTAACGCTTCAGTATTCCCTCTCGGTAAGGGTACTGAAGACACAATAGCTAAGGCTAAGGAACAGGCTGACGTTAAGTATGACAGCAAGATCGATGCTCCCGACCTTTCAATGCTCATCGAGTACAACCTGGGCAAGATCGACAAGAGCAAGCTGGGTCCTCAGAGATAATCTCTCGACTTGTTACTAAAAAAGAAATATAACAATGAATAAATTGTCATAAAGTTACATTTTTCATTTTAATTCCTTTTTAAAATTCAAAATTATTATCCGGTCTTTTTAAAAAGACCGGATTTTTTTGCTGTAATGACTTGATTTATTTGGCTAAAAATGTTATAATAAAGTGATAGATTATTGCTATATGTTCGTGGAGGTGATTTCAGTGATACGTAGTATGACAGGGTATGGAAGGGAACAGAGGATCATTGGTGAGCGTGAGATCACTGTAGAGATACGTTCCGTAAATCACAGATATTTTGAATTTTCCGCAAGAGTACCCAGAATATACGGATATATTGAGGAAAAACTGAAGGCTATGCTAAAGGAAAATATTTCCAGAGGCAAGGTGGAGGTAAATGTACAGCTAAATATGCTGGGCGGTAAATCAGTGAATGTGACTGTTGATATGGATACCGCCTATGAGTATATAAAAGCACTGAGAGAGGCTAATGAGGAATTGGCACTGGAGGATGATCTGACTCTTTCCAGACTTATGAAATTCCCGGATATCTTTACAGTTCAGAAGCAGGAGGATGACGAGGAACAGATATGGAAGGATATTTCGTCTGTAGTGTCCGCTGCGCTGGAACGCTTTGTATCTATGCGTGAAACGGAGGGGGCTTCACTTAAAGAGGATATCCTTTCCAAGCTTGTCAATATAGAAGGCTATCTTGAAAAGGTAGAGGCAGCCGCACCGCAGACGGCTGTACGGTATCGTGAAAAGCTTATGGCACGGCTCCGGGAAATACTGGAGGATAAAAACGTGGACGAACAGCGGGTCATAACAGAGGCTGCTGTTTTTGCGGAAAAGATCGCCATTGATGAGGAAACTGTCCGCCTGAGAAGCCATATCAGTCAGTTCAGGACCCTTTTGGATTCGGATGTGCCCATTGGCAGAAAGCTGGATTTTCTTGTTCAGGAGGTCAACCGTGAAATTAATACCATCGGCTCAAAGGCACAGGATATTGAGATAACCAAGTGCGTGGTGGAAATGAAATCCGAAACGGAAAAAATAAGAGAACAGATACAGAATATTGAATGATCGGACGTGGTGGCAGATGCAGCTTATAAATATCGGCTTTGGCAATATGATATCCATGGCAAAGCTTGTGGCAATGGTCAGCCCTGATTCGGCACCTATCAAGCGTGTAATACAGGATGCAAGGGATGAAGGACGGCTTATAGATGCTACTTACGGCAGAAGAACAAGAACAGTTATAATCATGGACAGCGGTCATGTCATACTTTCCGCAGTTCAGCCCGAAACTATATCAGCCCGTAATGATACAGGATCAAAAACAGAAAAAGACAGATAACAGGATACATATGCAGGGGGTCATTATGGATAATAAAGGACGTATGATCGTTGTTTCTGCACCGTCGGGGTGCGGAAAGGGCACTATACTTGCCGAGATACTCAAAAGCCATGAGTATTATTATTCGGTATCCGCTACTACCCGCAGCCCGAGAGAGGGTGAGGTGGATGGCGTAAATTACCATTTCATTTCCAAAGAGGAATTTGAAAAAATGATCAGGGAGGACGGAATGCTGGAATATGCCCAGTATTGCGGTAATTATTACGGTACTCCCAAAAAGATACTTTATGATAAGATGGAACAGGGCATTAACGTGATCCTGGAGATCGAGGTACAGGGGGCAATGAAGGTCAAAAAGCTATGTCCCGATGCGGTCTTCATATTTATCATACCGCCCGGGATCAATGAACTGGAACGCAGACTTCGCAAGCGCGGCACTGAATCCGATGAGGTCATTGCCAAACGTGTGGCAGAGGCAGCGGGAGAGATAAAAAAAGCAGTAAACTATGATTACATACTCGTAAATGCTGCTCTGGAGGACGCTGTAGATGATTTCAAGGCGATAATCAGAGCTGAACAGATGAAAATAGAGTATTCAAAAAATAAGATTGATGAGGTGCTTGAAAATGCTTAGACCGGCTATTACACAGCTTATATCCAAAAATGACAGCTATTACTCATTGGTAATAGGTATTGCCAAACGGGCAAGACAAATATCCGATGAGTTGCTGGAGGAGAAAAAAACACTGGAAGAAAAACCGGTGAAGACCGCTGTTGAAGAATTCGCAAACGGAAAATTCAGGATAGTTGAGGCTCCACAGGATGTGGAAGAGACTCAGAAGGAAAATGAGCCTGCGGAACAAACAGCAGTTGAAGCAGCTGAACCGGAAGAGGCGGCTGAGAAAGAGGATATACTAAATGATGCTCCCGAGACAGCCGGTGCTGATCAGGCTGAGACAGATGCCCAGCCCACAGCCGGAGCTATGACTCCGCCTCAGATGTTCTGATAAAGATATGCCCGGATATATAGCTATAGTT
>CACZQG010000132.1 GCA_902783235.1 uncultured Ruminococcus sp. | reverse complement strand
GCGCCATCTACCGTCTATGCTGTAATATTCCATAGCGATGCTGTTGTGTCCCTTGATACGCTCTTCTATAGTGGAAAAGTCAATAAAATCCATGATCGCATCTTTATTCATAACATCGGTATAGCTTTCCATAAGCACATTGAATCTGTGCTGTGCATTGTCGCCTTCCCCTGCTGCTTTGACTATCACCTCGGATTCGGCTCTTATTACCGACAGGGTATCTTCAATAATATTGAAATCCACAACAGAGATAAATATACCTGACGTTGCACTCATCTGATTACTCAGCTTTGTATTGGCAGATTCCAGCTTGTCACGCTTTCTCTTTTCCTCATCTATATTCTCCACCATCCAGAGAAGATGAGAAATAGTGCCGTCCTCATCACGCTCACCCACTATAAATCGTGATCTTACCCATATATTGCCAACGCTTACATACTCAGCCGAAAGATAGGGTATATCCTTCATTCTTTCGTCTACTGTATTAAGGTCAGCAAAGTCCTGTGCCAGTTTTTTCGTAGGAGAATCAGGCAGGTTGCTCATTATTTTTGATACAACAGCCCTGAGGTTATTATTTTCCTTGTTTATATATTCCTGGATATTGCTGTTAACATTCTTTACTATTGCATATGTATCATTTTTAAGATCCAGATCGTAGAAGGTCATATATATATTTGCAGCATTTGAAAGCAGGTTATTGAATCGGTCAGCCCTTTGCTTTCTCTTTTCCGCTGTCATAAGGATCACTTCAAGGATTCCGATAGATATGAGCATCAGTGCCGCACCGCATATGAGCATTATCATAAGGGGACGGTAATTATCCGATGAACGGGTAACAGACACACTGTACCAGCCCTCACTCAGGGGCATGGCATATACCGAGTAGCCGTCTCCCTCATAATCTATCTCAAAATATCTGCCCGCGGACTTATAGATAGTGTTGGCTATCATATTCCCCAGAGTGCCCGACTCATCAAAATAATTCTTTCCCAGCTCGTTTTTATCCGAATGAGCCAGAACATCACCGCTGCCGTCCAGCACCATTTTTACCACACCGCTGTCATCGGCGCTTTCCTTTTCAGCAATAGACTGTATCTCATCCATATTCAGATCAAGTGCCAGTACGCTTTCACGATCCCCCAGAGTAACAGCAAGTGTTATTACCACATCTCCCGTTTCAGCATCAAGATAAGGATCCACAACAGTCAGATATCCTTTATTCTCATTAGGCTCGGTATACCAAGGACGCTCCTCCGGAACATAGTCCGGTCCCGGATCCCATCCTGCACCATCATAGTATTTTCCGTTTATATATGCATAAAGTCCCGTGGTATTTTTTACTGTAGAGCGCATTATATCATCAGATTCCTGTGTGAGAAAATCCAATATCTCTTTTTCAGAGGCATTGTTTTTGATATATCTGTCCAGCTTGTGCCCCACAAGCTTTATAGCTTCCTTTCCCGAGCTGAGGCAGTCATCGAATTCCCCTGCTGACTGTTCAGCATTCAGCTCCCCATTTTTTATCATGCTCTCCTTTGAGGTAGAATAAAGTATGATATTATATGCGATTATCATTCCCGAAAAGAAAATGATAACAAGAGCAGAAAGGCCTATTCCCTTGACCCCCCGCCTTTTTATTCTGTTTTTATATTTTCCAATAAAGCTTAACATTATCCTTGCTCCTAACTTTATCTTGTTCCTGTATTCAGCAATATGACCTATTATATAGATTTGTCAACTGAATATATTTAGTCACTATTTATTATATCACAAATAAATAGAAAAGTAAATAAGTACCATGATAAAATTTGCAAGAATGACGTAAAAAATAGCATATCAGTTTTCAGCATTATGCTGTTTTATCTGATTATAAGAATTTAAAAAGGTCGCTTTCTGAAGAAAGCTTGGCAAAGACTTTTATTTTCGATCTTACTCTTATGCGTTAGGCAGTTGTAAGCTCGAAGAGCAGCTATAAAGCATGAATTAAATCTCATTTCGCTCCTACTCTTATGCGTCAGGCAGTGGTGAACTCGAAGAGCAGCTGAAAGAGAAAATTATTTTTGGCTCCAACTTAGTTTGGTGTATACGCAAAAATGTCAGCCCTAAAACGGCTGACATTTTTATTCTGTTATGTATGATATTACTTTAAGGCAATACCGCACAAAGATTGTGCGTCAGATGCGAAGTCAGATTTTTCGTTAGATTGTACAAAATCAATGCAGGCATACTGGCGTACCCCAAGGGCATTTGTGTTTCTATCCAAATCGCAGATTTGGTGAAACACTGGCAGATGACGTGCAAAGCTTCCAGCGGTCTTTGT
>CACZQG010000131.1 GCA_902783235.1 uncultured Ruminococcus sp. | reverse complement strand
CCCTTGTTGAGAAACTCAGGCGAGGGCAGCACATATCTCTGCTTGTCCACGTTTTGTATGACCGTCTTCTGAGAATCCTCCTCCGCTCTCTGAGCCTTCTGGGCAAAGCTTTCGGGCATAACATTCTTGTCATGCTCCTTCACAGCTTTGTTAACTATGGCATCCAGCTCGGAAATAGGATCACTCTCCGCCTTTTCAGGTGCCTCCCCGGACTTTGCAGCTGCCTGTACAGCGCTCTGCGCTCCCGGCTCTGCAGCGGACTGCCTCCCCGGTTCTGAGGGTACAGCTGAGGATGATATGGGCACATCTATCATAAGACTGTCATCACCGCTCCATTCCGGTGCCTTGAAATCCGGGGGATCTATTACAAGATCATCCTCGGGAACACGCATATTTATGTTGTAGTCGGGAGGCGGAAGCATATCCGATCTTTCCGGCTCTGAATTGGCAAGATTTATAGCCTCCTGCTCCTCGTCATACTCCCATTCTTCATACTCCTCTATTGCACGGTTTTCTTCCCTGATATTGCCGACTACCTCCTTCATCTTGCGGAAGGGCTTTGTCAGATAGTCAAACAGCTGGAAAAGCGTAAGATTCGACAGGAGCATCAGAGTAATGAAAAGCATAAGGCATACGATTATCCTGGCTCCTATGATCCCGAAAAACTTCATAAGCGGCAGGGCTATTACAGTACTTAAAACGCCTCCGCCCTCCAGTGCCGATCCTGTTTCATACAAATACTCCAGCTTATCCTTTAACTGATCCCCCTGGGGCATTCCGGCAAATATGACCTGTACCACCGAGCTGCTCAGCAGTATCAGCACGCCTCCCCAGACAGCTCTGGAATACACCGTCCTATGAGAACGCTGCTTGGCAATAAGTATGGATGTATATATGAGTATCACCGGTACCAGGAATACCGACACACCGAAAAGTCCTCTCAGCACATTATGTATCTTGTTCCATCCGCTGCTGCCTGCGATCACCGCCAAAAGAAACACCAATATCCCCGATGTGAACAGTATTATAGACCAGAATTGATTCACCGGATCCTCCGAGCCCTTGTTCCTGATCTGTCCCCCCTCAGAAGGCGGTGCTGCCTTTTTATCCCCTGTATTCTTCTTTGATGTCCTTTTCTTTCTCTCTGCCACTTTGATTATCCTTTCTTTTCAAGCTTTTTTGAAAAAAAGCTTGGCAAAAAACTTTTAAATTCGCTCTTACTCCGATAGAACGGTTTACTGTAAGCACGAAGAGCTGCTTTTGTTTGAATATGCATTTATTTTTTTAAGCTTAGCAAAAAGCTTTTAAATTCGCTCTTACTCCGATAGAACGGTTTACTGTAAGCACGAAGAACTGCCTTTGCTTGAATATGCATTTAAGTTTTTTAAAACATGGATCATTACGCATTAAAAAACACTCCTGCCGCAATAGCAGCTGCCCCAACTATCAGTGTATAAACGCCGAATATCCTGAATTTTCTGCCTTTTGATATCAGCCTTACCATCCTTATGGCAAGAACTCCCACTGCAGCCGCCGTCAGAAATCCCACCGCCATGCACACGGGATCTGTATCCGCAGCCGCACCTGATTCCACAGCTTTTTTCCCTTCAAGTATACATCCGCCCAATATAGCAGGTATACCCAGTATAAAAGAGTATTCCACCGCAGTTTCTCTGTCAAAGCCGCAGAATGTTCCCCCCGCTATGGTAGACCCCGAACGGGACACTCCCGGCAAAAGAGCCGCTCCCTGAAATAATCCCACGATGACGGCATTTTTCACAGTGATATCCCCCATGGTCTTGTAAGTTTTTTCACATCTGTCTGTCATAAAAAGCAGCAGGGCAGTATATATAAAGCATATGCCTTCAATAATTATATCATCGTCCCCGGACACGCACTCGAAAACATCCCTGAATATGTAAAAGGGCAGGAGCATAAGCAGCGAAACAATTATCATTACAACTCCCCTGCCGCCGGCTGTAAGCTCCCTGAAGGAGAATCTTCCGGTAAATATATTCTTTACCATACGCAGTGCTTCACCTGTCATTTCAAGTATTCGCCGTCTGAACACGATAAACACCGCTATAAGCGTTCCCATATGCAAAACTGCCGAAAAAAGCAGTCCCCCTTCTCCTCTTGTGCCGGAAAAATGCTGCCACAGGGACAGATGCCCCGAGCTTGAAACCGGAAGAAACTCCGTAAGTCCTTGTATTATACCCGAGATCACAGCCTTCAATATGCTCATTATGATACCTCCAAAATCAATTATCACATAAGCATATTCACAAAGTCTGATCATTATTCATTTTCCCTGTCATCCGGATAGCGTCCGGAGGGCTCGCTCTCTATCAGCTGATAAAGCTTTTCTATTGCATCGGAAAGGCTTCCCATGCTGTCTATAAGTCCGATCTCCACCGCTGTCTCACCCTCTACCACCGTACCCATATCCATAGTAAGCTCACCTGTTTTCATCAGAAGCTCACGGAATTTTTCCTCGGTGATACGGCTGTTGGAGGTGACAAAACGAACTATCCTGTCCTGCATCTTTTCAAAATAGGAAAAGGTCTGGGGAACACCCAGTACAAGTCCGTTCATTCTCACGGGGTGTATGGTCATGGTAGCCGAAGGCACGATAAAGGAGTATTTTGCGCTCACTGCCAGCGGTACGCCGATAGAATGTCCTCCTCCCACCACCAGTGAAACTGTAGGTGTCTTCATTCCGGCTATCAGCTCCGCAATAGCAAGTCCTGCCTCCACATCTCCTCCGACAGTATTGAGTATCATTATAAGCCCTTCAATGCTTCTGTCCTGTTCTATAGCCACAAGAGCCGGGATTATATGCTCATACTTGGTGCTTTTCTGTTTTGAGGGCAGGACGTAATGTCCTTCCACCTGACCGATTATGTCAAGACAGTGGATAAGATGCTTTGAATTCCGGGATATCACCTGACCCGTTCGCAGGATAAGCTCCTCCCGGCTAAGCTCTTCATCCGTGTCTCCCTCATCCTCCGTTTCCCTGTCATGATCGTATTCATAATTTTCATCAAGCATAATTTCAGCTCCCATAATAGATTTTGTCTTATTATTGGTTTCCGAGCTTAGATTTATACTCTGTTATATTATATACTATTTTTGGAATAAAGTCAAATTAAAAGGTTATAAGAAAGAAAATGTTTTTGATCATATAAAACCCAACCCCCGACAAAACGCCGGGGGTGGGGGCTATGTATGAGAAAATTGGAAAGTGGTTACTTGCTTGCCAGGTCTTTAGAAATAGCCGCAGCATCACGGACGTTTTTCTTTCCGTCTTTGTTGTAGTCGGCGGTGTTGGGTAGGCTGTCTGCTTTGCCGGTTGCAAGAGCACTTGCTATGAAAGCACAGTCACGGACATTG
>CACZQG010000130.1 GCA_902783235.1 uncultured Ruminococcus sp. | reverse complement strand
TTAGGACTGTTTTGAAATTCACCCCTTGCGGAGCGCTTGAACGCTTTATTCCGCTTTCAGCGAAATTATCAGGGGCGCTGCCCCTTGACCCCGTAAGCCCTTTTCGGTACCGGAATTTTTAATTCCGGTACCGAAAAGATGCTAAGGGTCGCTTTTCGAGAAAAGCTCCGCAAAAGCTTTTACATTCGCTCATAGGTTCAGAATAATTGCAGCTATGAGCCCGAAGAGCAGCTAAAAGAGTTAATTAAATTACGTTTCGCTCATACTTTTGAGCGTTAGGCAGTGGTGAGCCCGAAGAGCAGCTGAAATGAAAACACGATGCAAAGCTGACGGCATATCCCTAAAAGACTTTAAAATTGTGTTTTCAATAAATTGAAATGGCTGAGATACTCCCATGATGAGAGTATCTCAGCCATTTTAATTGTCTTTAAGATCAGATCATGCATCGAATTTTGAAATGATATCCTTTATCTCCTGAGCGGTCTGCTTGTTCTTGTTTATAAATTCTTCAAGACGGCGTACCTTGGAGTAGGTATCCTGCGTTTTCTCATTGATATCGCCTATACCCTCAGCATTCTGTCCCACTATAGTATCAAGCTCGGAAGCCTCTGTACTGATATGCTCCATGATCTCAGCCATTTTATCCATATCCCCGTTGATGGCATCCATTGAATCCTTCAGCTTGGTGGAAACGTTTCTCATTTCCTCCAGTATCTCTGTTATATCTGTTTTGATAAAGGTGATTATGTCACCAAAGCAGTTTTTGATGTTTTCAATATTGTTGTTCATTTCGGCACATACAGCCGCTATAGCATTTGCAGCCTTTGAGGAGTTGTGTGACAGTGTTTTTATCTCCAGAGCAACTACTGCAAAGCCCTTGCCTGCTGCACCGGCTCTTGAAGCCTCTATAGAAGCATTCAGTGCCAGCAGGTTTGTCTGACTTGCAATTTCCTGTATTTTCTTTACATTGCTGTTGATCTCTGTCAGGGCGTTAAGATAGCCGATAGCCTCATCAATATTCTGTTCTGTTTCCTCAGTCTTATCCGTAACATTCTCAAACATTCTGTTTGAATTGGCAAGCATACGGTTTGCTTCCTTGATCCTGCGGTGGTTTATTGATTTGCTTTCGTTTACTATGGTGGTTATGCTTTCGATCTCGTCATTTACCGAATGAAGAGCAGATGTGGCATGATCCGCACCGGATGAAAGAGTTTCCGTTGTTCTTGTGTTCTGGGTGGCACTGTCTGAAAGAGAGGATACAGTGGTCATCATCATCTGAGAACCGTTTTCCAGATCGGCAGAGCAGCCTGACAGGGTGGACATAATATTCTGCCATGTAGCTGTCAGAGAATTTACCGAGTCGGTGATCTCACCCACCTCACTCTTTGAGCCTGCATATTTCTGGATGCTTTCATTCTTTTTAAGTGAAAGCTCTCCCAGGGAATTTACGGCAGATGTGACCTTGTCCAGGGGCTTTGTAATGATCCTGGAGATTATCACTGTGAAAAGAATAATGAGAAGCTCGGCAATACCCACAATAATAACAAACCGTTTTTGTATTGTTGAGCTGTCTTTCATTAGAGTATCTGTATCATATTTCATAGTGAGGATAAGACCCTGCGTAGGCAGATATCTGTATGCAATGGTGCTGCTGTTTGTTTCCAGGCTGCCCTTTGCATCATTTTCACCGGCTTTATCCATGATACTGAGCATATCCTCGTCATCTATCTCCTGCATGAACTTTTCATTGTCGGAGTTATATATGTAGATCTTGTTTTTGGGATCCAGTATGGCATATTCCGCATCTGACAGGGAGGAAATATCCATTTTGCTCAGGATATCGTTCATTCCCTCAAGGAAGGGACCGCCGCCTACAAGTCCTATAGGCTGACCCTTATCATCATATACTGCCATTCTCAGGTTAAGTATCAGCTGCTGTGAGGCAGGGGATATAAAGGCACCCCCATTGAAAAATCCCTCCGGACTGCCGGTCATGGTATCACGGTAGGGCTGGAGGTCATCTCCTTTTCTCACCACCATGCCCACTGCGGAGGCATTGGAGTGAGCCAGTACCTGAGTATTCCAGTCGCTGACATATACCCCCTCCCACTTGTCCAGCTTGGAATAATAACGTTCGGTGTATTCCTGCGCCTTCTTTATGTATTCGGGGTTTTGGGGCTCACGGATAATATTTGTTATTTCATCTGCGGAAGCGTATTCCTTCAGCAGTCTTTCCGAATCGCTGACAAACTGGTCGATAAGATTGGATTGCCCTTCAAGTGCTGTCATCATGTTGTCAAGGGACTTGTTTTCCACAGTTGATGATACATCTCTGTTCAGTACAAGAAAAAGTATTGCCATACTTAGAATGGTTACAAGTGCTACGCATATGGAGATGATGGCAGATATTTTAAATTTTTTAAACATAAACATGGCGTGTACTCCTTTATAAATTGATTATTATTAGTTTTTGCGTGTTATATGTTGTATTTCTGCTATACTTATATAATAGCACAAAATCCGAAATTAGTCAAGATATTTTTTTAAGGCATAATAAAAAGCATTTAAGGGTCGCTTTTCGAGAAAAGCTCCGCAAAAGCTTTTATTTTCGCTCATACTTTTGAGCGTTAGGCAGTGGTGAGCTCGAAGAGCAGCTAAAAAGCATGAACACATTCGGACTTGCACTTTTTTTGACCACGCTTTAAACTTCTACCTCGGAAAGTTGCTATTATAGCAAACTAAAAAACCCGACCCATTCCACGGGTCGGGTTTTGCGTGTTTCCCCAAAAGTAAAACTCAGCATATAATCATTATCACAATATAGCCGCTCTTCGAGCTCACCACTGCCGAGCGCATGAGAGTATGAGCGAAACGAAACTTAATTCACGCTTTTTAGCTGTTCTTCGTGCTTAAAGCTGCAATTACAGTAGAAGTATGAGCGAAACTAAAAGTCTTTGCCAAGCTTTCTTCAGAAAGCGTCCTTTTTAATTCTTTTTTGAAAAATTATTTCTTAGGTGACAGTGCAGAAGCAGTCAGCTTACCAAGATTGAACTCTATGATCTTTGACAGGTCTACCGTGTCGATCTTTCCATCGCCGTTAAGATCAGCCTGGAGCTTAGCTCTCTGTGCAGAGACCGGATCCTCACCCAGAGGATTGGACGAAGGATTCAGCAGGTGCTTTGCCAGACAGGTAACATCTGCAAGCTCTACTGTACCGTTCAGGTCGATATCACCGTAGTTAAGATCTGTAATATCAATATCTATGGGAGATGTGGTAGTCTGTACCGGGGCATCTGTGGTAGTTACAGCCTGTGTAGTGGTAACTGCATTTGTGGTAGTCCTTGAAGTGGTGCTTGAAGCTGTTGTGGTGGCTATTGCTGATGTGGTGGTCACAGCAGGCACATCCGTAGAAGTGATCTTATCTGTTTCAGTTTGTGTAACTGTGGTTGTTTCTGCTGCGGTAGTAGTATTTACAGGATCTGTAACAGAAACTGCATCTGTTGATGTTACGGAGGATTCAATAGATGTGGTAGCTGCCGTAGTGGTCACAATAGTAGTTGTGGTGGTGACAGCTGTAGTAGTAACAGCAGTTGTGGTAACGGGAGCCGGTGTAACAGTTATGCTTATCCTTGCTTCCTGACCCATGGGAGATGTGACAACAATATCCGCAACACCCGGAGCTACTGCTTTTATAACACCGTTTTTAACAGTTGCAACAGATGTGTCGGTGGATTCAAATACTGCGGTTTCCAGGTTTGCATCTACAGAATATACCTTGCCTTCAATAAGCTCCAGCTTTTTGGGAGCAGTTTTACCCAGAGTGTTTGTAAGCACAAGATCATCCTCGGGGAATCTGGATATATAGTATTCAATGGAATCAACAGTTACTGAGGGAATAACATCTCCCCCCTCCTTGTCGCCGTACCAGTAGCCTGCCATGATATTGGCACTTGAGCCGCCCCATACAGCATCTCTCAGGTTTTCGGGGATTATCCACATTACGTCAAATTTCGGACCGTTGTTGATAACGCATATGTTGGATGTGGTATACCATGTGGTGCCGGTCTTTTCCTCGTCCAGTGAGCAGCCGAAGGCACCTATAAATTTCTGCATCTCGCTCTTCATATTGAATGAGAATTTAACAGCGGAAAGCTGATCCATTCGGCTGAGATCCAGATCTTTAATTTCAAATTTAGCATTTTTGCCCATGCTGATGACTGTACTCTTTGTCTGTTTTACTGTTTCTGTGTAAGGAACAACTGCCTTTCGGGTATAGGTAGCAGTACAAGCGCAAAGAGTCAGCTCCGGGATAGGTGCATATTCCAGTACGCTTCCTTCGTCGTCGGTGCCTGTCATGGACTTATCCTTGCCGAGAATGTAATTGAAGCTTACAGAACCTGTTCCGTCCACCAGAGGCTGGATATTTTCGGGGACGTCCCATATAAACTTTGCATATCCGCCGCAGAATTCAGCTTTGTATTCCTTGTCGTCATCGAACCAGGTCTCGTCGCTGCCGTCCTGGGGCTTGATACTGATACCGCCTGTATAATTTATCTCGTCCATGTTGAAATCATCACAGGCTGCAACAAATTCAATCGACTGGAGCCGAGCGTTTTCAATATCATCAATTTTGAAGCTGTTCAGGTCAAATTTATAGCTTTTGCCTGCTTTTACGGGATATTCAAAGGTGGTATCACCCTTGGAGGTCTCAAACTGAGCCGAGAGAGTGGAGCTTACAGCAGCTGTGCCGTCGCCGTTATCCACAAAGCTGCAATCGCCGCTCTTGTCATTCTGTGTTTCGGGGAGAACTGTATCTCCTGTTACAGGCTCGATGGGGTCGGGGATATCGGCAACACCGTCGGCAGTAATGGATTTAACAACAAAGGGTGAGCTGTCCTTTGGATACCATATACCGATACCCAGCTTGTTGATCTTGCCCTGCAATCTTTCGGGAACATCTATTTCCATTGTGAAATTTCCTGCGCCCTCGGTAATTACTTCTGTATCAATATTCTCCCAGTAGGACGGAGCGATAGTTGTTCCAAGACCGTATGCTGCGACTGTTGCGTTTTCTTCACAGGTGGTGGACATATTGACCACCAGCTTCTTAGCCTTTTTCAGATCTCCGGTAAGTATAAAGTTTGCCTGTCTCTTGCCATTGTTGATGTTGTCGGCATAGAGTGTGTAGGGCAGTGAATCAGCATCTACTTCCTTTGTTGATGCAGCCTCTGCGACCATAGTGGTAGTGGTATAGGTCACAGCCGGTGCAGCATAGGAAGTGATGGTCAGCATACCTGCAACAGCAGCTGACATGAGTTTCTTGAGTCTCATAATTCTTCCTCCATTTCGTTTTATCATTTCTTCATATAATGTGCTGATCCCATCATCCCGATGCTGCTACTTACTGCCCTGACCACGGCAGCAGATGCTGACATCCATCAGACTGAGGATCGGCGTTAAACGTTTTCGGAACTGCTTACAGAAAAAATTCGGAAAACGTTTTAAAACAATACTATATCTTTATCTATCTGTTTAATATTTGCATTTATATTTTCATATTTGTCAATGCTTTTTCATAATTTAACCCCGGCATTGTGCAGTGATTATGTATTTATTGCTACCGGGACTTTTTTCATTATAGCATACTTTTTTTCGGAATGCAAGGGATTTTTCAAAAAAGCTGTGGAGCTGATACAGGTATATATTTAAGGCTTACAAACGGTACATTTTTTGCCTATTTTTCGTATAAAAAGCCAAAAAGCGGCATCACTTTGCCGTATGCGATATTGACTAAAAAATGTCAGCCGTTTTTTGGCTGACATTTTTTGTGTATTGCTCAAAGCTAAATGCAAGGCGAATATATTATTGCTCCCCCAACTAAACCTTGCCAACAATACTTGCCAGATAGAAAATTTCTCTGCGTCAGAAAGCCTTGCAATACACGAGTATT
>CACZQG010000129.1 GCA_902783235.1 uncultured Ruminococcus sp. | reverse complement strand
TGATATTGCTTGAAAAAGCCAATATACGAGCACCTCATAGGCAAAACGACTAAATGCGGTCACAAACAGAGGGATAAACGGTATACAATTACAAAAATGGTGTCAAAAGTATGAAAAATTATTACAAAACTGTTTAAAAAATTCCGCTGCTGTCGATTAATAAGATAAGTATAGTAATATACCTGCGTTCACTTAAAATTTTTAACGACTAAGAATTAGATAAGTGTGTAAAGAAACAAAGAAATGAGGTATCGTGTAAAATGACGGATAAGGAGCTTCAGAAGCTAAAGCGGTCGGAATTGCTGGAGATAATGCTGGGACTGCAAAATGAGCTGGATTGGCAGAAAAAAGAGAACCAGGAGCTTAAAACAAAAATGCAGGAGCTTACCACGAAGGTGGAGTCACGCAGTATTGCTCTTGAAAAATCCGGCAGTATCGCTCAGGCAGCACTGGAGATGAACGGAGTGTTCACCGCAGCACAGCAGGCAGCAGATATGTATCTTGATAATATAAAGAAAATGCATGATGATGTGGAAAAAAATTACGAAATGACTCTTTCCAAGGCAAAGGCTGAGGCACAGCTCATACTTGACAGCGCCAACAAAAACGCTGAGGAGCTGAAGGTCAAGGCAGACAATGAATACCGTACAAAAATAAAGGATGCTGATGAGGAATGCAGCAGACGTATAAATGAGACAAATGCGCTGTGTACCAAAAAGATCAAGGAGACACAGGAAAAGTGTACGGCTATTTCTTCACTGGATGATCGTATAGCTTCATTCTTCCGGGATAAGTCCGGTGCTGAGAATGTATTGGATCCTTCATCCGTGTCATCCGTGCCGCTGACCTCACAGCCGGCAGGCGAAAAGATATTATAGATTCTATAAAGAGGCAATAAATAAAATGGCTGAATTCAAATACAGTGAGATGTTTTCCGCCGAACAGCTTCGAGCAGAGCTTGAAAGAGAACAGAGCCGTGGTCTATTCGGCAGAAGAAGGAACAAAAAGAAAAAAAAGGAAAAAAGAGAACTCCCGGGACATGATGAGCTCCCGAAAATTTCTATAAAGAACGGTAGGATCGCCTTTGAGGAGGAAAAGCAGGTGATCGGATCGGCACAGAGATCTGAATCCACCGGCAGTGAGCCTTCTCAAATATCGGGACAGCCGGAAAAGAATACGGATTTTTTTAACAGATCCTCCGGTGGCGTACATGGCATCGGCAGCGACAAGAGTATTCCGGCGGAGGATCCCAAGGTATCACAACCGGATAAAGAAGGGTACAGCTTCGGAGCAGCTGTTACCGTACCGGAAAAGGATATAACAGAAAAAAAAACAGATGATGCAGAGAATGTGGATTTCTCATCGGTATTATTCACAGATGATGAGGACGGATTCGATGATACGATCAGCGATGGCTTCGGGTTTGCCGGACAGCTGGAGGCAGAGCTTACCCGTGTAAAGCATAAGCGTGAATACGGACGTATGATCCGGGAGACTATAGTTATTCTTCTGGGTGTGGCGGCAGCGGCGGTACTCATCTCAATGCTGTTTCTGCCGGTGCTGAGAGTGACCGGTTCCAGCATGGAGCCTACCCTCAGCAGTGATGATATCGTTTTGTGCTCACGGTACAGCAAGCTCCAGAAGGGTGACATAGCTGCATTCTATTTTAATAATAAGGTGCTTTTAAAGCGTGTTATCGGCGTTTCCGGAGATGTTATCAATATATCCGAGAGCGGAGATGTTACCGTAAACGGTAAGCTGGTGGATGAGCCCTATATCAAGCAGCTGGCTCTTGGTGAGTGTGACCTGAAATTCCCTTATCAGGTGCCTGAAAACCGTATCTTCGTATTGGGTGATAACAGATCGACCTCTATTGACAGCCGCTCCACATCAGTTGGATGCATCGCTGATGAGTACATAATCGGAAAGGTGTTTTTGAGAGCTTTCCCATTCGGAAAAATCAATACATTTTAGCAGAAAGGAGGAATGGATCATGCGTAATACAGAAACAGGAAGAGCTGAGGTCATAAAAAGCCGCAGGAATTATCAGAAATATGTTTTGATACTGTTGTTTATGTCGGCTATGGTTGCCGGAATGGTAGTACTGGGTCTTATGCAGCCTGCTGTTACCATGACATATACCTGCGGATTCAACTATGAGCATACTCATTCCATTGAGAATGACTGCTATGAGCTTATCTGCGGTATGGATGAGGGCGACATTGAAGAAGATGGTGTTACTCCACATGTTCATTCCGAAAGCTGCTATGATATGTCCCATACTATATGTGGTTTTGAAGAGCATAAGCATACAGACGAGTGCTTTGTGAAGGAAGAGGATAAGGAGGCTGAAGCTACTGAGGCTACCGAGGAGACCGAGCCTGCTGAGGTACTCGCTGAGGAGATGACGGAGGAGACAACCGAAGCCGCTCCGGAAGTGATAGAGATCAGGAATATTGATCTGGGCGAGATATATGCTCTTGACCGCAAGTCAACCGAGCTTTCCGCACAGGAGGCTGCAAAGCTTACACATAATTCCCCTGCTTTCGATATATCCGACTATGTTGAGGATATGAGCTATGATGAGGATTCAAATATCGCTGAGGATTCCGAAAAGGAAAATGCAGTGCAGCTCACAATGAAATTCAGGATACCTGTGGAAGCATTTGAGGATGAAAACCGTACTGTATACTGCAAGCTTCCCGAGGCGGTGTCTTTGGGTGACAAGCAGACCGCAAGGCTTTATATGTCAGAGGCTTTTGATGATACTATGCCTTATGAGATATGCAGATACAAGCTGGAGCCTAAGGAAAATATGCTTATTATGCAGTTTTCACAGGAGCAGATAGGCGACGGAAATTGTTCGGTAGTATGCAAATTCAAGTTTGATGCTATTGTTAAGATGGATGATGCCGAAGCGGAAAATCAGACTATCAGTGAGGGTGATGTTACACTGGAGGTCAAAGCACCGCTGCTGAAAAATTACACG
>CACZQG010000128.1 GCA_902783235.1 uncultured Ruminococcus sp. | reverse complement strand
CGGTATCAACTGCTTTTTTCAGATCGCTTGTTTTGATGATTTTCATAGTAAAGCCCCCTTTATTGGTGGAATTGTGAGAGCATGGCACTATGCTCTCTTAAAGGGTAATATTTCACTGATAAAACTATATTAAGTAATTGTTATGAAGGTATTTACCCTAATATTATTATATCACTTTTGTATCTTTTTTTCAACCTTTTTCGTTGAAATTATGCAAAATATTCAATAGCAAAATAGACAAATTTTCATCTTTGTTTTCGTTGATGTAAACAAATCTCAAAAATGGACAGCAAAAACTATGTACTTTTTGCAAGAAAAATGATATAATATATATTTGGATAATGATATTATTTACATAATAAAATTTTGGAAAGGATCTCGATCTGCAATGATGTTTCAGAAGGATATTGAAACCATGCCAAGACAGAAAATCGAAGAGCTTCAATTGGAACGTCTTAAATGGCTGGTGGATTATTGTGACAAAAATGTAAAATTCTATCACGACAGACTTGAAAAGGCAGGTGTGACTGCTGAAAAAATAAAGTCACTGGAGGATATAAAATATATCCCATATACGACTAAAGAGGATATCAGGGATAATTATCCCTTCGGGCTTTTCGGCACCCCTCTTAAAAAGATAGTCCGTATACACGCTTCCAGCGGTACTACAGGCAAGCCTACTGTTGTGGGCTACACCAAAAATGATCTGGATAACTGGAGCGACTGCGTTGCCCGTATAGTTATGGCAGCAGGTGCGACTGATGAGGATATAGTTCAGATAGCTTTTGGATACGGACTTTTTACCGGAGCATTGGGTCTTCACTACGGTCTTGAAAAGATCGGAGCTGCTGTAGTGCCTACCTCCAGCGGAAATACGGAAAAGCAGATAATGCTCATGCAGGATTTTCAGACTACCGCACTGGTAGCAACTCCCTCCTATGCACAGTTTATAGGCGAAACAGCAAAGGAAATGGGTGTTATAGATAAACTGAATTTAAAGCTGGGTCTGTTCGGCTCTGAGGGCTGTACCGAGGAGATGAGATCACAGGTTGAAAAGTCCCTGAATCTGTTTGCTACGGATAATTACGGCATGAGCGAGCTTATGGGTCCCGGTGTTTCCGGTGAGTGTGAGCTGCGCTGCGGTATGCATATAAATGAGGATCACTTCCTGGCAGAGATCATTGACCCCAAGACACAGGAGGTGCTTCCCAGAGGCTCACAGGGCGAGCTGGTGGTGACCACCCTTACAAAGGAGGGTATCCCCATGCTGCGTTACAGAACAAAGGATATAACCGAGATAAACTATGAGCCGTGCAAGTGCGGAAGAACATTTGCAAGAATGAGTAAGATCAAGGGCAGAACAGATGATATGCTCAAGATCAGAGGAGTCAATGTATTCCCGTCACAGATCGAAAGCGTTCTTATGGGATTTGATCAGATAGCACCTCACTATCAGCTTGTTATCACCCGTGAAAACTTCTCAGACAGACTGGAAGTGAAAATTGAGCTTGCTGATGGTTCACTTCTGGAGAACTACTCCGGTCTGGAGCAGCTGAGAGGTTCTATACACCATGATCTGAAAACTGTTCTGGGTATTGATACCAAGGTATCTCTGGTGGAGCATAAATCACTTGAAAGATTCCAGGGCAAGGCAAAGAGGATAGTTGATCTCAGGAATGAAAAATAAAGAGCTTTTTGTGACCGATCTTGACGGTACATTTTTGAATAAAAAGGCACAGGTTACGGAAAAGTCACGAGGACTGGTGAACCGTTTTATAGAAAAGGGCGGATATTTTACATTTGCCACAGCACGCACCGCTTCATCCGCAGTTATGATACTGGACGGGGTGAATGTGAATGTCCCCTGTATACTGATGAACGGTGTCAGTATATATGATATACAAAGAAAATGCTACATAAAGAATGAGTACTTTTCCCACAGTGAGGCGGCAAGGATAACGGAGATATTCCGGGAAAGCGGCGTTATCCCATTTATGTACAGGATCGACGGAGGCACATTGGAGACATATTATTATGGCTTTCAGTGTCATGAGATGGAAGAGTTTTTCAATATGAGAGATTCCCTTCCGGGACGGCCGTTTATAAAATGTGATAGTCTGTCCCGTGCCGCAGACGATAAGGTGGTGTACTTTTCCGTTCAGGGAAAGCAGGAGGACCTGCAGCGGACCTCAGACCTTCTCCGGAAAGAGGATATTGCCGGTCATGCATTTTACAGAGATGTTTACAACACGGGCATCTGGTTTCTGGAGGTGTTTTCAAGGAATGCATCCAAATCCAATGGTGTCAGATTCATAAAGGAATACGGCGGCTTTGATAAAGTCACCTGCTTTGGAGACAATCTCAATGATCTGCCTATGTTTGAGGTGAGCGACAGGAAAATAGCCGTACAAAACGCAAAAGATGAAATACGTTCCGCTGCCGATATCATTATCGGTGACAATGAGCACGACTCGGTAGCGGTATGGTTAAATGAAAGGAAATGAACCAATGAACAAATTAATGCTTGGCAATGAAGCCTTTGCAAGAGGCTTGTATGAAGGAGGCTGTAAGCTGATCTCCAGCTACCCCGGTACTCCTTCCACCGAGATAACAGAGTTCGGTGCAAAATACGATGAAGTATACGCAGAATGGGCACCAAATGAAAAGGTGGCTATGGAAACAGCTATTGGTGCATCTATTGCAGGTGCAAGGGCGTTTTGCGGCATGAAGCATGTGGGTCTCAACGTGGCAGCCGATCCTCTTTATACTGTTTCATATACAGGCGTTACAGGCGGTCTTGTTATTGCAGTGGCAGATGATCCCGGTATGCATTCCTCCCAGAATGAGCAGGACAGCCGTCATCACGCTATTGCTTCCAAGGTGCCTATGCTGGAGCCGTCTGATTCGGGAGAATGCAGAGACTTTGTAAAGACTGCCTTTGAGCTTTCCGAGAAATTTGATGTTCCCTTTATCGTGAGACTTTCTACTCGTGTGGCTCACTCACAGAGCAGTGTTGAGCTTCATGACAGACAGGAAAGGGAGTTGATCCCCTATGAAAAAAATGCTTCCAAATATGCAATGGTACCTGCCTTTGCAAGAGCAAGACACGTTGTTGTTGAGGAAAGGACCAAAAAGCTTATTGAGTACGCTGAAAACTGCGAATTCAACAAAACAGAATACAATAACAGCAGTATAGGCGTTATTACCAGCGGTATTGCATATCAGTATGCAAAGGAGGCACTGGGTGACAGTGTATCTTACTTAAAGCTGGGTATGGTAAATCCTCTTCCCGTAAACCTTATCAGGGATTTTGCGGAAAAATGTGACAAGGTATATGTTATTGAGGAGCTTGATGATATAATCGAGACTCATTGTAAAAAGCTGGGTATAAATGTTATCGGCAAGGAACTGTTCGGATTTATAGGCGAGCTTTCTCAGGCAATAATAGCCGATAAGATACTGGGTAAAAAGACCGAATTTACTGAATTCTCCGAGCCTGTACCTGTAAGACCTCCTGTAATGTGTGCAGGATGTCCTCACAGAGGTCTGTTCTACAGCTTAGCCAAGAATAATATCATAGTATCGGGAGATATAGGCTGCTACTCCCTGGGCTCTGCCGCACCTCTTAATTCCATAGACTCTATCGTCTGTATGGGTGCATCCATATCCGCACTTCACGGTATGAACAAGGTAGATCCCGGCAAGGAGAAAAAGCGTGTTGCAGTAATAGGTGATTCCACATTCATACACAGCGGTATCACAAGCCTTATCAATATTTCCTACAATGCGACCAATTCCACTGTCATTATACTGGACAATTCCATAACAGGCATGACAGGTCACCAGCAGAATCCTACAACAGGTATGAACCTCAAGGGTGATCCAGCCACAAAGGTATCTCTGGAGGAGCTTTGCAGGGCTATCGGTATTGAAAGAGTCAGGGTAGTGGATCCTTATAATATGGCAGAGACAGAAAAGGTGATCCTGGAGGAGCTTGCTGTTGAAGCACCCTCGGTCGTTATATCCAGAAGACCCTGTGCCCTTCTTAAATATGTAAAGCATAAGCCTGCACTTAAAGTGGATACTGACAAGTGCCGCTCCTGCAAGCAGTGTCTGAAGATAGGATGTCCCGCAATATCCATGAAGGACGGCAAGGCTTGTATAGAGACAACTCAGTGTGTGGGCTGCGGAATATGCAAGGAAATGTGTCATTTTGATGCTATCGGTGAATAATTAAAGGAGGCTTATAACAATGGAAACAAAATCTATCATGATCGTTGGTGTAGGCGGTCAGGGAAGCCTTCTGGCATCAAGGATAATCGGCAACGTACTCCTGTCACAGGGCTTTGACGTAAAGGTATCAGAGGTACACGGCATGAGTCAGAGAGGCGGCTCAGTTGTTACATATGTAAAATATGGGGACAAGGTGTATTCACCTGTTATAGAAAAGGGAGAGGCTGACATAATCATGTCCTTCGAGCTTCTTGAAGCTGCAAGATGGCTCTCCTATCTGAAAAAGGGCGGACACCTTATCACTTCAACACAGCAGCTTGACCCTATGCCTGTTATTACGGGAGCCGCAAAATATCCGGAGAATATAACAGATAAATTATCAGCACTGGGTGCTGATGTAATATCCGCTGACGCACTGTCCCTTGCCCGTGAGGCAGGCAATGCAAAAGCATCAAATGTAGTACTTATAGGACTTATCGCTTCAAAAATGGACTTCCCCGATGATGTCTGGACAGCAGCTATAAAGCAGTGCGTTCCCGAAAAATTCTTAGAGTTGAATTTAAAAGCCTTTGAGCTTGGAAAAAACATCAAATAAGGAAGTGTCATATGGAAAAATACTGGAACGAGAGTATGGAGTGCGCTACTCATAATGAGATGAGATCTCTCCAGAGCTTCCGCCTTTCACAGACGGTAAGAAGAGTATACGAGAATGTAAAGCCCTATCGTGAGAAGATGGATGCCGCAGGGGTAAAGCCGGAGGACATCAAAAGTGTTGATGATCTTTATAAGCTGCCCTTTACTATGAAGCAGGATCTGCGAGACAACTATCCATACGGTCTGTTTGCAGTACCTATGGAGGAGGTAGTAAGACTTCACGCCTCCAGCGGTACCACAGGAAAGCAGATAGTTGTGGGCTATACCGAAAACGATCTTGAGGTATGGAAGGAGTGCTGTGCAAGAGCTTTGACAGCTGCCGGTGCTACCAAGCATGATTTTATGCACGTATCCTATGGCTACGGTCTTTTCACAGGCGGCTTCGGTATACACAACGGCGCAGAAAAGGTGGGAATGACAGTTATCCCCGTATCTACAGGCAATACCAAGAGACAGATAAATATAATCAAGGATTTCGGCTCCACATTCCTGTGCTGTACTCCCTCCTATGCTTTGTATCTTGCTGAAACTATGGAGGAAATGGGCATTACAAAGGATGATATCAAGCTAAAGGGCGGTCTTTTCGGTGCAGAGCCCTGGACTGAGGAAATGCGCCAGGAGATTCAGAACAAGCTGGGTATCAAGGCTATGGATATATATGGTCTTACAGAGGTCATAGGTCCCGGCGTTGCCTTTGAGTGCTGTGAGCAGAACGGTATGCATATCAACGAGGATCACTTTATCGTTGAGACTATTGACCCGGATACCGGTGAGGTGCTTCCGGAGGGATCTCAGGGGGAGATCGTGTTTACCTGTATCACCAAGGAGGCATTCCCGGTCATACGCTACAGAACAAGAGATATCGGTGTATTGAAGCGTGAAAAATGCTCCTGCGGCAGAAATCTGGTAAAGATGATGAAGCCCAAGGGCAGAACGGACGATATGCTCATTATCAGAGGCGTTAATGTATTCCCGTCCCAGATAGAATCCGTGCTTTTACAGCTGGGAAATACAGCACCATACTATCAGCTTATAGTTGACAGGGTGAACAATACGGATACTCTGGAGATCCAGGTGGAGCTTTCACCGGAAATGTTTTCCGATACGGTCAAGAGCCTGGAGGACAGCGAAAAGCTGATAAAATCTGCAATAGATTCAACACTGGGTATCTCTGCCAGCATAAGACTGGTTGAGCCAAAGACTATACCAAGAGTTGAAGGCAAGGCAGTCAGAGTTATAGATAACAGACGTAAAAAGCAATAAGCGATACACAGCAGGGGAGTATGTTCCCGGAAAAATATTTACTGACATTTATAGCAGCAGCTTTAAATAATAATTATTCAGGAGGTGGATAGTATGCCGCTTATAAAACAAATATCTATTTTTGTTGAAAACAAGCCCGGAAGACTTAAAGCAATGACTCATATACTCAAGGATAATGATATTGATATCCTTGCTATATCCATTGCGGATACTAAGGATTTCGGCATCCTGAGACTTATCGTCAATGATCCTGACAAGGCTTGCAAGGCTTTGAAGGATGCAGAGTGTACGGTAAAGCTCACAGACGTTCTTGCCATCAAGCTGGAAGACAAGCCGGGCGGACTGTCGGTCGTTATGGATACACTGTTTGATAATCAGATAAGTGTTGAGTATATGTATGCATTTTTCAGCAAACAGGATGGTCAGGCAGCAGTCATACTCAGAGTGGATGACAATGAAAAGGCAGCGCAGGTGCTGGAAAAAGCAGGTGTGAGTCTTCTCACCGGTGAGATAATAGGCAAAATGTAATTTTATACACGGAGGGCTAAAATGAGTATTTTAGACAAGATCAGCGGGGCAGCCAGTGATGCCAGCAGAAATATCAGTGCGAAGCAAAAGAATATGTCCGAGCAGAGCAATCTGAAAAGAAAGATCCTCTATGAGGAAGAAAGGATCGTTGAGATCTATGAGGAGATCGGCAGGACATATTATAAGGATCCCACAAACAAGAAGGATCTTGATCTGCTGGTAGAGGATATTGAGACCCGTAAGAGAAGGATCAAACGTATGAAGTTTGAGCTCCAGACAAAGAAGGGCTTCAAAATATGCCCCAATTGTCAGGCTGAGGTCCAGGAAAAGTTTACCTTCTGCGGCGTTTGCGGTGCTAAGCTGCCGGAGGGTGACGAGGATATCAACTGATTAAATTTGCTTTCATTAACTATTCCATTTTCTAAAGGGTGTCCCGTTACCGGGGCACTCTTTTTGAGTTATTGATCGGGAATTAGTATAAATAAAAAAAGTCCCAATGAAGCCATACGCTCCATTGAGACCAGCCTGAACTATTCATAAGCAAATATGCTTGATCCTCCTATCGGATCAGTCAGCATTGTCAGCTATGTAAGCAATTATCTTTTCCTGTACGGGAAGGACATTTTTAAGTGCTGTATATGCCCCTTCATTATCCTCGTGACGCAGCTTGTCGCATATATCCGAATATGCATCAAACATAGGAGTCACAGAGAGATTACCTGCAAGACCCTTCAGAGTATGTGCATTGGCAAATGCAGTCTGGTAGTCCTTCTTCTCAAAATACTCTTCCACAGGACAGTCAGCCACAGCCTTGGGAAGCTTTTTGAGCATTTTTTCAAAGATAGCTTTTTTGCCGAGAAATCTTTGCAGAGCACCATCAAGATCAATGCCCATGCTTATTAGTTCATCATCATTATACATAGTCATCATACCTCTTTTTACTGTACAAATGTTATCATAAATATTTTACTATAATTTTGCAGGCTTGTCAAGAGTTTGACATTATTTATTTCGACATTTGTACAACTCCAATATATATTAATGCCCGGGTGTGATTTTTTCTGCTTTTATGACTGCCGTCCGGGGAGCATTTGATGCGGTTCATGTGATCCTTTCTTTTGCTCTTTGTCTTTTTCTCAGCATTATTAAGAACACTGTCAGCTCGACCAGAAATGTTATCGCCCAGGATATGGGGTATGAGATATACAGACTTTCAAGTGTGTGGTATTCGGGCATTCTGAATATGGTATATATCCACCCTATCCTCATTCCGCACACTCCGAGTATGGTGATCAGCATAGGGGACAGGGATGAGCCGATGCCTCTGAGCATTCCGGTCATAACATCCATTATTCCGCAGAGAAAATAGATGGTACATATGTATTCCATTCGTGTGATGCCGTATTCTATTGCCTGCTGAGAATCGTTTATATAGATGGACAGCAGAGGCGATGCCAGAAGGTATACCATCATACCCATAACTGCTCCCACACAGAACACACTTCCCAGGTTTATGGCAAGTATCTTTTTGATCCTGCCGAAATTACCGGCACCGTAATTCTGACCGGTAAAATTCAGGGATGTCTGATGAAATGAGTTCATTGATATGTAAACAAAGCCTTCAATGTTCTGGGAGGCAGCGTTTCCCGACATTACTACCGAGCCGAAGGAATTGACAGAGGACTGGATTATAACATTGGATATGGAAAACAATGAACCCTGGATACCTGCCGGCAGACCTATGTAGATTATTTTTAACAGCTGAGAACCGTGGAAGCGCATTTTACGCAGATAAAGCTTACAGGCATCCTTTCGGCGCATAAGATTGATAATTACCAGTGCAGCCGAAAGCAGCTGGGATATTACTGTTGCCAGTGCAACCCCTTCAACATTCATGGAAAAAACCGTTACAAAGAAAATGTTAAGTATAACGTTCAGCACTCCTGCGGCTATAAGGTATAAAAGAGGACTGAGCGTGTCCCCGGCTGCACGGAGTATGGCGGAGCCGAAATTGAATATCATATTTGCGGTAATTCCTGCAAAATAGATCTGCATATAGAGAGTGGAAAGGTTTATTACGTCTTCGGGAGTAGACATTATTTCCAGAAAGCCGTGAGAAAAGGTCACGCCTACAGCTGTGAGAATGATACCGCTTACTATTGCAGCAGGTACGGCAGTATGTACTGTTTTGCTCACATCCTCCGCTCTTCCCGTGCCGATCCCCTGGGCAACGGTCACGCTAACACCCACGGATAAACCTATAAACAGGTTGACCATAAGGTTTATTATGGCACCTGTAGCACCCACAGCTGCAACGGATGTGCTGCCACGGAAATGTCCCACAACTATAAGGTCTGCTGCATTGAATAAAAGCTGGAGCACACCTGTGAAAATGATCGGTACAGTGTAAACTATAATATTTTTGAGGAGAGGTCCATGACACATCTCCACATTTCGTTTGCTCAATTTGATTCTATTCCTCCTTTAT
>CACZQG010000127.1 GCA_902783235.1 uncultured Ruminococcus sp. | reverse complement strand
GAAACGCTGCGGTTATATCCCGAACGCTCCCGAATGCAAAATCAGCTTTGAAAAGCATAATTATTCCGCCTTTTATTATATCATATTTTCACTGTCGAAAATTATCAATTACTATCGTCTGCACAAGAAAAAGCGGGCAACAACTGCCCGCTTTTCACTTTATCAATTGTCTAAACAAATCAATATTTGCGCTTACGAGCTGCCTCGGACTTCTTCTTGCGCTTTACCGAAGGCTTTTCGTAGTGTTCTCTCTTGCGGACTTCAGCGATAACGCCGTCCTTAGCGCATGATCTTTTAAAGCGCTTGAGAGCTGTATCCAACGATTCGTTCTTGCCAACGCGAACTTCTGCCACTCTTTTCCCTCCCTTTGTCCCAAAGACAGAGGTTGTTCGGACGGTTGTCCGAATATATACTAATCATTCCACATAAAATGCGAATGTCAGAATATCGACCTTTGCTCTGATTGAAACAGCAGAAAAATCATATTCAATATACGTTATATTTTAACACAAATATTCCATTTTGTCAAGCGGTTTTCCGAAATATTGTCACTTTACAACAAAATTAACAAGTTTATTTGGTACATATATCTGTTTTATAACGTTTTTGCCATCCACTGCTTCCTTGACCTTATCATCAGAAAGTGCCTTGTTGAGTATTTCATCCTTGTCACCGTCAACAGGTACTTCAAGTCTTGTCTTGATCTTACCGTTCACCTGAACAACGATCTCAACTGTATTCTCAACGCAAAGTGCTGCATCGTATTTTACCCATTCCTGCTCGTTGAGTATCTGTCCGAAATTGCTTTCAAACATCTCCTCAGTGAGATGAGGTGCAAAGGGGTTCAGCAGTATCAGCAGCGTTCTCAGCTCTGCCCTGTTTACATTGCCCAGAGCATATATCTCATTGAGCAATGCCATCATAGCTGCTATGGCAGTATTGAATTTAAGGCTCTCTATATCCTCACTTACCTTTTTGATGGTCTTGTGGAAGGAAGGGGTAAGCTCGGGACGATAGTCATCCCCCTCAATGATATTATCCTGCAATGCCCATACCCTGTCCAGGAATCTCTTACAGCCCTTTATGCTGGACGGGCTCCAGGGTGCAGTCTTTTCAAAGTCGCCTATAAACATCTCATAAAGACGGAG
Source organism: uncultured Ruminococcus sp. (assembly GCA_902783235.1). Classification (GTDB taxonomy): domain Bacteria; phylum Bacillota; class Clostridia; order Oscillospirales; family Ruminococcaceae; genus Porcipelethomonas. The sequence goes on along the minus strand of CACZQG010000127.1, from coordinate 14,063 downwards.
AGTATCTGCGCCGTAGTCTCTTACTACATCATCGGGATTTATTACATTGCCTCTGGATTTAGACATTTTCTGACCGTCCTCACCCAGTATCATACCGTGGGAGGTACGCTTCATGTACGGCTCTTTTGTGCCTGTAACTCCGATATCATTCAGGAACTTATGCCAGAAGCGTGAGTACAGCAGATGAAGGGTAGTATGCTCCATACCGCCGTTGTACCAGTCAACAGGCATCCAGTAGTCAAGAGCTTCCTTTGATGCAAGCTCCTTGTCATTTTTAGGATCACAGTATCTCAGGAAATACCAGGAGGATCCTGCCCACTGAGGCATGGTATCTGTCTCTCTCTTGGCAGGACCGCCGCAGTGAGGACAGGTAGTATTTATAAAGCTGTCCAGAGTGGACAGGGGGCTTTCGCCGTTGTCCGTAGGCATATAGCTTTCCACGTCAGGGAGTGTAAGAGGAAGCTGCTCCTCGGGGATAGCCACATATCCGCACTTGTCGCAGTGGACGATGGGGATAGGCTCACCCCAGTATCTCTGACGGGAGAATACCCAGTCACGCAGCTTGAAATTCACCTTTGACTTGCCTACGCCCTTTTCCTCCAGCCATTCCTTTATTTTAACCTTAGCATCCTCAACAGACAGACCGTTGAGGAAATCACTGTTTACCATTGTTCCTGTAGCACAATCGGTAAAGGCTTCCTTCTGCACATCAATGCTGTCGTCTTTACCCTTGACCACCTCGATTATAGGGAGACCGAAGACCTCTGCGAATTCATGGTCACGTTCATCATGAGCAGGTACTGCCATAATAGCACCTGTACCATAGGACATAAGTACATAATCGGATATGAAGATAGGGATCTGTGTGCCGTTTACAGGATTGATACCCATAACACCGTCAAGCTTTACACCTGTTTTGTCCTTGTTCATTTCCGTTCTGTCAAAGTCGGATTTCTTTGCAGCTTTTTCCTGATAAGCCTTGATCTCATCCATATTTTTCAGCTTATCTGCCCATTTTTCAATATAAGGGTGCTCCGGTGCTATAACCATATATGTGGCACCGAAAAGCGTATCCGGACGGGTGGTATATACTGTAAGAGTATCTCCTGCTGTAGAGCCGAAATTCACCTCTGCACCTGTTGAGCGTCCTATCCAGTTTATCTGTGTGGACTTGATCTTGTCAAGGTAATTTACCTCGGACAAGTCATCCAGCAGCCTCTGGGCATACTCGGTTATCTTCAGCATCCACTGGGATTTAACCTTTCTTACCACTTCACCGCCGCAGCGTTCGCAGCAGCCTCCGACCACCTCTTCATTAGCCAGGACCACCTTACAGGAGGTACACCAGTTTACAGCCATTTCCTTTTTGTAAGCCAGCCCCTTCTTGAACATCTGGAGGAATATCCACTGTGTCCACTTGAAGTAATTGGGGTCTGTAGTATTCACTTCTCTCTCCCAGTCAAAGGAAAGACCCAGCATTTTCAGCTGTTCCTTAAAGTGAGCCACATTCTTTTCGGTAACTATAGCAGGATGGATCTTATTCTTGATAGCATAATTCTCCGTGGGAAGTCCGAAAGCGTCCCAGCCCATAGGGAACAGTACATTGTAGCCCTCCAGTCTTCTTTTACGGGAAACGATGTCCATAGCAGTATAGGGGCGAGGATGTCCTATGTGAAGTCCCTGTCCCGATGGGTAGGGGAACTCAACAAGAGCGTAGAATTTCGGCTTGGAGTAATCCGTACCGGCTCTGAATGTGTTGTGTTCCTCCCAGTATTTTTGCCATTTTTTCTCAATGGCGGAATAATTATACTTTTCACTCATTATTTTTCATTCCTTTGTGTTATATATTTAAGACAATACCGCACAAAGATTGTGCGTCAGATTGACCGTCAGATGACGTGCAAAGCTTCCAAGCGGTCTTTGTGCGGTGTTGCCTTTACTATATTTACATATTACTGACCGCCGCCGGTAATATCTGAAAAGCTCTTTGTAAAATGCTCCCTTATATTTGAACCCAGACAAAGGAGCAAAGCGCACAGAACATCGACACCGCCCTCCAGAATATATATCAGGCTTCTGATAAAGGAGTCACTGTTCCCCAGTCCGCTGATGTTTCCCGGCAGATACCACAAAACTATCAGTGCCAGTACACCTGCTATGATGTAATTACTGTACTTGATGCCCAAAAACATGAATACGCATATTGCTATAGCTATTATAAGCTCTTTTGCATCTCCCGGGAGATCACTGATATTGATACCGTTTATAAAAGCATTAAGTATAGTTTTAAAAAGCAGCCACACGCCTATTATAACACAAACGGTCCTGCCCGACTCATTATTTGTGTTCATATCAATCCTCCGTCACATACTTTTCAATGTCGATACGTTCGCCGTCGGCCCACAGTCTTTCCAGCTGATAGTGTTCTCTTGTTTCCTTGTAGAAAACGTGTACCACTATATCACCGTAATCCAGTATCACCCATTCGCTGCCGCCGTAGCCTTCCTTTCTGAGCGGCTCAATACCCTTTTGGGACATCTGGTATTCGACCTCCTCAGCAAGTGTTCTTGTCTGAGTTGAGCTTCCGCCCCCTGCAATAACAAAATAATCCGCAATGATAGTAAGATCGGATATTCTGATCACCTGTATACCATCTGCCTTTTTCCTGTCAAGGGTCTTGACTATAAGCCCCAGCTTTTCATTCTGATCCATATATTATTCTCCTTATCCCAAAGGCAGGCAGAGGATATCACTCCTCACCGCCGCCCTCATTATTTACTTCTGCCCCGGCATCAACAGGTGCCTCAGCTCCGGCATCGCCGCCGTTGCCGCCTGTATCTCCGCCGTCGCCGCCGCTGTAGCCGCCGTTATCACCGCCGCCGCTGTAGCTGCCGTTATCTCCGCCGCCGTCGCTGTAGCTGCCGTTATCTCCGCCGCCGTCACCGCCGCTGTAACCGCCGTCACCCCAGCCGCCGCTGTAGCCGCCGTCATCATATCCCTGATCGCCGCCGGAATAATTATTGTTCTGGTAATCATCTCCGCCGAATACATAAACGTTGTCACTTTCGGAGGAAGAGGATGATGACGAGCTATAAGTCACATCGCTGGTCTTTTTCTTGTTAGTACCCGGCTTAGCACCGTTCTTTATCTCCTGAAGAGTATCCTGATTCTGGTCATAGGCATCAGTGAGATAGTTGCTTTCATCCACCAATTCGGTAATAGGCAGTTCATCGCTTCTCAGATCCACCTGATAAGGACGGAAGTACTTATTAAGCACATCAATGGTTGCCTTTTTGTGTATTGACCATACGGAATAGCCGTTGAATTCAGAGCCTTCACCCGGCACCAGCTGTACTGTAACATCCTCCATATCCAGCAGTGTTCCGAAGTCGCCCAGTATACTCAGCTCACCAAGTGTCATATCCGTTGCTACCAGCTTCTTTTCGTATATTTCCTTCATATAGGAGGCAAGCTCCACAGAGCCCATGTCCTTAGCCTTTTCCATGCAGGCAGCCAGGAATATTCTCTGTGCCTTAACTCGTCCTATATCGCCTTCATCATAGCCCTTTCTTGCTCTTACCATAAGCTCTGCCTGTTCACCGTCAAGCACCTGCTCACCGGCATAGAGTATCTTATCGTATGAGTAGAAAACATCCTCGGGAAGATTGATGGGGATACCGCCCAGTATATCAACTATATCCACTATATCGTCACAGCCTGTTGTGATATATCTGTCTATAGGTATACCAAAGGTCTCTCTCACCGCATTAACAGTACGCTGAATAGGTATCAGCGACTGGTCGCCGCACATATACACGCTGTTGATCTTACCTGTTTCATTTGAGGTATAATCAGGTACAAAGCTGTCACGTGGTATCTGGAGCACATTAAGCTTATGATCGTGTATATCAAACAAAAACAGCATCATAACGTCAGACAGCTCTCTCGACTCATCAAAGCCCAGCACCAGAACCGTAAACTGACCTTCGATTATCTGATCATTGGTAAAGTTTCTGTTATCATCTATGCTTTCCGCACCGCTTATAAGGGCATAGCTGTTTGTATCCTTTGAAAGCTCCGGAGCATCCGGCGTGACCTTTTTGGATCGAATCCATTCCTTAATACATCTTATTACCGATACGTGCTCGGTATACGTCTGATTACCTCTGTGCCTTTCCATAGGGATTATAGGTATACTCAGCACCATTATCAGAACTATGACGATACCCACCGCTATAGCGGCTCTTATCATTATTTTTTCACGCTTGGAGGCAGGTTTCTTTGCCAGTTTGTAAAGCTTATCATTTTTTGCCATCATTTTTCTCCTTGTTCTTCTTCTTTGGCGCACAGAGGAATGTGTACTGATTGTAAAGCTCCAGAGTTCCTTCGGGGATATAATTCTGTTTTTTTACTGCTGTCATAACACTGTAGCAAATAGCTTCATACATTGCCTTTGAAAAATCTGTAAATGCCAGCTTTCTCAGTTTATCCACATCCTTGTAATCCCTGTCCTCTGATATAAGGTCAGCCAGATATACTATTTCTTCCAGCTTTGACATACCCGGTCTGCCTATGGTATGATATCTCACCGCATACAATATCTCTCTGTCGGTGATACCCAGTTCGGTTTTTATATAATACGCTCCTGCGGGGCCGTGCCAAAGTGCCTTGGAAGACAGCTCCGCACCTGAAAGATCCATATTTCCCTTCAGTGCCAGAGCCAGCTGTTCCTCCTGATCGTCCTCCTTGCATATATCATGAAGAAGTCCTGCCAGATAAGCTCTTTCGGTGTCCTCGCCGCACTGCTCAGCCAATCTGTAGGCAGCATCCGCCACACCCAATGAATGGTTGAATCTCTTTTTTGAAAGTCGTTTTTTCAAAAGTGTCTTTATCTCTTCAACAGAATACACTTGTTGTCCTCCTTATATGTTTTCATATATAAAGTTTTCTCATCTTAATATATTGTACTACTTTTTCATTCAAATAGCAAGACAATTCCCCATTATTTTTTATCATTTTTCTTATTTCGGTAGAGGAAATAACAAGCGGTTGGTGATGTACTACAATTATATTCCCGTATTTTCCCAATGCCTCAGCGGTATGCACAAGCTGTGATTCATCCTCTCCGGTGCGTGTCACCGCTGCTATATTTACCAGCTTCAATATATCCCTATACCTGAACCATTTATCAAAGTACAGCAGCATATCACTCCCCATAAGCCAGAATAATTCGTCCCGGGGATATTCTTTTCTGAAATGCTCTGCCGTAAAGATACTGTAGCTTTTTCCCTGTCTACCGGTCTCAAATCCGCTGACTTCAATATCCGGTCTGTCTTCTGCAGCAAGCCGGCACATTTCAAGCCTGTCCCCGGCAGACACATAGCTGTCACTGGACTTATAGGGGGATTCACCGTTGGGTATAATTATCACCCTGTCCAAAGACAGCTCTTTCATAACAGTATCAGCCAGTGCCATATGTCCCTTATGGACAGGATTGAAGCTGCCGCCGAACAGACCGATCCTCACAGCTTTATATCTATAACAGGTTCCTTCTCATTTCTTCTGAAAAGCACGAACCTGCTGCCTATTACCTGTACTACCTCGGAATGTGTCTTTTCCGCTATCTCCTCAGCCGCTTCCCTTGCGGTATAGCCGCTGTTATCCAGTACTCTGAGCTTTATAAGCTCTCTTTTTCTCAGAGCATCGTACACCTGTGCAATAAGTGTTTCGGGGATGCCTCCCTTTCCGATCTGGAATATGGTATCATAATTGGACGCTATGCCACGCAGTGTGGCTCTTTGTTTACTTGTCAGCATATATTTTTCCTTTCATTATGCGAGATCGCTTACTCACAGCCGGTGGGGCATCTGCGCCTTTCCGCCTGCGGAAAGGCAAAAGAAATCCGGCAGCATGGTCAGTATATCAGTAAAATATATCATATGCCGGATTTCTTAAAGCGTTTTTTTCAAAACCGCTGCAGATGCCCCTTACGGCTCGCCCTGCCGGGCTCGCCGCCCCGGGGAGCTTCGCTCCCCGGGGAACATACAGCCCCTTCGGTAATGCGTGCTTCGCACCCGCCTTTGACTGCCGTCACTCAGGCACTGAACACCTTCAGCAGCTGTTCCAGTGCTCTGGCTCTGTGGCTTATTTTGTTTTTTTCGCTGGAGGACATCTCCGCCAAGGATTTGTTCCCGAACATGAAAACAGGGTCATATCCAAAGCCATTGCTGCCGATAGGCTCAAAGCCTATCCTTCCGTTGCATTCGCCTCTTACGAATTTTTCCTCTCCGTTTTCGTCTATATAGCACATCACACATACAAAAGCCGCTGTACGCTCGCTCTCCGGTACACCCTTCATCTCACCCAGGAGCTTGTTGAACCTGTCCTCGTCTGTGGCATCCTCTCCTGCGTACCTATGGGAATATACCCCCGGAGCACCATCAAGATAATCCACCTCCAGACCACTGTCATCTGCTATGACAGCCGTCTTTGTCCTGTCGTAGATGTATTTTGCCTTTATGTGTGCGTTTTCCTTGAAGGTAGTACCGGTCTCGTCGATCTCCGCATCTATCCCCGCATCCTTCATGGATATTATCTCAAATCCCAGAGGAGAAAGCATATCCGTGATCTCACTTATCTTTCCCTTGTTGTTTGTCGCCAGTATTATCTTCTTACTCATTTTCCTCATCTTCCTCAGAGAACTCATTATCACTGCCGGAGCCCTCTTCCTGTTCAGTTTCTTCGGTATTTCCTGCATTTTCAAACAGTGCTCTTACAAAATCCCTGCTGTCAAAGGGCTGGAGATCATCTATCTTTTCTCCTACTCCTATAAGCTTTACAGGTATGCCAAGCTCATTCTTGATGGATATGACTATACCGCCCTTTGCGGTGCCGTCAAGCTTTGTGAGCACTATTCCCGTAATGGGAGCTACTTCCTTGAATAGTCTTGCCTGATTTACTGCATTCTGACCGGTTGTGGCATCAAGCACCAGAAGTATCTCCTTGGCGCAGTCACCAGCTTCCCTTTCTATTATCCTGTTCATCTTGGCAAGCTCATCCATAAGGTTTTTCTTGTTGTGAAGCCTGCCTGCCGTGTCACATATGAGGATATCGGCATTTCGTGCCTTTGCGGCAGAAATAGCATCGAATACTACCGATGCAGGATCTGAGCCCTCCGAATGCTTTATTATATCCGCACCGGCTCTCTGCGTCCATACCTCCAGCTGATCTATGGCAGCTGCCCTGAAGGTATCCGCTGCGGCTACAACCACCTTCTTGCCGTCATTTATATAGCTGTGACACATTTTTCCTATGGTAGTGGTCTTGCCGGCACCATTTACTCCTATGACCATAATGACCGAGGGCTTTGTGGAAAGATCAAGCTCTATATCCTCACCCATCATGTCAGCCACTATTTCCTGAATAAGCTCCATTATAAGGGAAGGATCCTTGACCCCTCTTTCCTTTATGACCTTTCTTAGCCTTTCACATATCTCCACAGACGTTTCCACGCCCATGTCGCTCATTATCATGGTCTCCTCAAGCTGCTCAAAAAGCTCCTCGTCTATTTTGGTAAAGGAGTTTACAACCTTCTGCATCTTCTTTACCATGCTGTCCTTGGTCTTTTTAAGTCCCGCTTTTATCTTACTGAATAATCCCATTTAGCTCGCCTCCTTATCATCTGTCCGTGCCTTGTCGGTATCCGCCTTGTCAATATCCGTCTGCTCCATTTTCAGAAGCTTGGATATACCGTCCTCCTGCATGGTAACGCCGTACAGGATATTGGCTTCCTCCATTGCGCTGCGCCTGTGAGTTACAAGAACAAACTGTGTATTGTCCGTAAACTGCTTTAAATACCTTGCATACTTGCCCACGTTTACCTCATCCAGAGCCGCATCTATCTCATCCAGTATACAAAAGGGAGCAGGTCTCAGCTTTAATATTGCAAAATAGATACATATTGCAATGAATGACTGCTCGCCTCCCGAAAGAGATATAAGATTCTTTATTACCTTTCCCGGAGGTGCCACTCTTATCTCAATACCTGATTCAAGCACGTTTTCCGGGTCGGTGAGCACAAGCTCTGCCTTGCCGCCTCCGAAAAGCTCACGGAATATACTGCCGAAATTCCTGTTGATGATAACAAAGCTTTCGGAGAATATCCGGCACATATCCTCGGTCAGATCCTCAATAAGCTTTTCCAGCTCACGCTTGGAGGTATTCACATCCTCCAGCTGCTCGGACATAAAGCTGTACCTCTCGGATACCTCCTTGTATTCGTCCACAGCTCCCACATTTACGCTTCCCAACGCCTTGATCTCCGAACGAAGACGTGAAAGCTCCTTCTGTGCCGTGGTGGGATCCGTGATCTCTCTGGCTTCTGCCTCAGCCTCTGAGCGTGTCAGCTCGTAGACCTCAAAAAGCTGTCCCACAATGCTGTCAATATCACGCTGAGTGGAGTCACGGCGTTCCTCCGCCTTGGAAATCTCCCCGGAATACTTTTCCTTTGCATTATTAAGCTCCTGAATGCCGCTTCTCACCTGGTTGACAAAAACGCTCTGCTGATCGTGTTCCCTTCTGAGAGCCTTTATATCAGCATTGTATTTGTCTATTATTCCTCCTACGGAATTTACAAATTCCTGCTTGCCGGCGATCTGCTTCTTCTTTTCCTCTATGGTCTCCAGGATGTTCTTTTCCTGTGTGTCTATTCCCTTTAAGGTATTCTGCGCATTTTTCAGATTGTCCTTTAAGGTCTCCGCATCACGCTTTGCAGTGTTCATCTCGGCATTCATTTCCGTAAGCCTTATCTTTTTTTCGGATATACCCTCGGACAGCTGCTCACGTTTCCTTCTTATCTCCTCACGCTTTCCCTTTTCTCTTGCCATAAGAGTTTCGGCATCACGAATGAGTATCTGTGTTTTTTTGTATTCCTCTTCCGCAGCTCTGGCATTTTCCGCAGCCTTATTCTTCCTGTCACACAGGTCATCATATCTTATCCTGAAATCCTCAGACTGCTTCTCCGACTGCTCTCTCAAAGCATCGATCCTTTTCAGTTCGGCAGCAAAGCCGGTTTTGTCCTCGTTGATCTGTGCTGCCTGCTCCCGCAGCCCCTCAGCTATGAGCCGCAGTCGGTCACACTCCTCCCGAAGCCTTGCAGCCTTTTCCTCTGCCTTTATGCTTTCCTGCTTTCTGATCTCTATCTCTCCGGTAATGGCTGTCAGCTCATTCCTTCTGGAAAAAACACCTGCCGAATGTACAGCAGAACCGCCTGTAAAGGAACCGCCTGCATTTACCACCTGACCGTCAAGAGTTACTATCCTGAACTTATATCCGTACTTTTTGGCTATCCTGGCTGCCGTATCTATATCCTCTGAAACGGCTGTTCTGCCCAGAAGAGAATTGACTATCTCTCTGTAGCAGTCATCATATTCCACAAGCTCGTTCGCCATAGATATGAAGCCTTCTTCATTATACAAGGACGGCTCGTTCAGCAGTCTGCCCCGTATGGATGACATGGGCAGAAATGTGGCACGTCCCGATCTCTGCTCTTTCAGCATTCGTATGCATCGCTTTGCAGCAGTATCATCTTCAACTATAACATTCTGCATGGCAGAACCTAAAGCTGTTTCCAGAGCTGTGGCATACTCCTGCTTTACATCGATAAGATCTGCCACGGTGCCTCTTATTCCCCCGATACGTCCCCCGTCACGAGCCTTCATGACCTCCTTGACGCTTCGGGCAAAACCCTCCATGCTGCGCTCCAGATCCTTCAAAAGCCTGATCCTCTGCTCCTTGCCCTTTATGTCTACCGCAAGACGCTGCTGTTCCTTTCCGGCTTGCTCCATCTGCTCATTTTTTTCCTGCAGCTGCTTTAATGCTCCGGACTGCTTGTTGCCAAGCTCCTCCAGCTGTTCATCACAAACAGCTATACCGTCGGATATTTCCGCACGCTCCTTAGCATACTGCTCTGCCAGCTCTTTAAGGCGTTCACGCTGCTCATCCAGATTGGCAAGCTGCTCGCTTATGTCTGTTACGGACATATCCGAATTGCTCATGGCAGCACTGTATTCGCTGAGCTTCGCATAAAGCTCATTCATCCTGCCGGAAGCATTTTCGGTATCCCTTCCCAGATTTTCATCCTCAGTGCGTATATTCTCCAGCTGTTTCCGGAATTCATCCAGTGATCCCTGTGTTTCCTTTATCTGTGCATATATTTTATCTGCTCTGTCTGTTTTTTCCTTTATTATCTCACGGGTCTTTTCCTCTCCGGACAAAAGCTCTTCCCTTTGCTTTTTCAGATTTTCCAGAGTTTCATTGCAGTGACTTATATCATTTTCAAATACTGCGATGTCCGCCCTGCTTTCCGATGAGGACTGCTCGGTTTTCAATATCTCATCCCTGAGTCTTTCGATCTCAGCGGAATTACGCTGCATTTTCTGATAGCCCTCTTTTATTTTTTCCTCTTCACGTTCAATATCATTTTTGATATTTTCATATTCTGTTTTAGCCATTAAAAGAGAATCTTCCAGCTGGGTTATCTTTTCCTTGAACTGTGAAAGCTTATTTACCCATACAGAGACCTCCAGAGTCCTTCTCTCCTTTGAAAGCACCAGAAACCTTTCAGCCTTTTCTGCCTGTTTTTTCAGGGGCCCCACTCTGCTTTCCAGTTCTCCCACTATATCACTCAGACGGTTCAGATTATCCTCTGCTGCTGTCAGCTTTCTCTCCGCCTCCTGTTTTTTATAACGGAACTTGGAGATACCTGCCGCCTCCTCAAAGATGTCACGGCGTTCATTGCTTTTCTGTCCCACGATCTCGGCGATCCTGCCCTGTCCTATAATAGAATAGCCGTCACGGCCCAGACCTGTATCCATAAACAGCTCATTTATGTCCTTGAGGCGTACATTTCTGCCGTTTATCTTATATTCGCTCTCACCGCTGCGGTATAGCTTTCGGGTAACACTTACCTCATTATCGTCGCTGTTCAGGGCATGATCCCCATTATCCAGTGTAAGTGTTACCATAGCAAAGCCCATAGCTTTTCTTGCAACAGTACCGGAAAAAATAACATCCTCCATTTTGTTGCCACGGAGAGTTTTGGTAGACTGCTCTCCCAGCACCCAACGGATAGAGTCACCGATATTACTTTTTCCGCTGCCGTTGGGTCCCACTACTGCCGTAAGACCCTTATCGAATGTCAGCTTTATTTTATCGGGAAATGACTTGAATCCCTGTAATTCCAACGATTTTAAATACATATATTACCTTTCCTAACGCTGTAAAGCGGTATGCTGCTGTCGCCCTTTATTATTATCTCTGTTCCTCTTTTTCTAAAGTATTCTATATTCTGCCTTTTATGCCCCACAGCCTTGCTTATATGGCTGCTGCCCACCAGGATCTCATACTTTCCCGGCTTGCCTTCTGTAAGCTTTAGGATCTCTTTTCTGTAGATCTCACCCTGGCACAGCTCACGGAACGCAGGATGATAATAGCCTGCTATCCTTTCGCCCTCAACTCCGTCTGAGGCGTGAAGTCCGCATTTTATCACCCTTATGCCTTCGGCTTCAAAGGCCAGCATCATATCCCCGCAAAGCTCCACCATATCCTCAAAGGGAGCAAGCTTATATTCCCCTTTTTTATAATACTCAGCCAGCTTAGTGCCTTCTATCACAACTATGGGATAGATCCTGACAGTATGTGGAGAGATGCTTATGACGCCATCCATAGTGGCTTTCTCGTCCTCCGGAGTACTTCTGTAAAGCCCGGGTATTATCTGTAGACCCAGCTCAAAGCCGCTGCTTTTTATAAGCTCTGAGGCAATAAAAACATCATGTGCAGTATGTCCTCTTTCGTTGGCAGCCAGGACCTCATCCGAAAGGCTCTGTGCCCCCAGCTCTATGGAGGTGACACCATAGCCTTTTAGTACGGAAAGTATCTTTTTATTTATAAAATCGGGACGGGTGGAAATACGTATACCCGAAAACCCTCCTTCGCCCACAAATTCACGGGCTGCTGTCAGAAGCTCCAGCATATACCCCTCAGGTATCGCCGTAAAGCTTCCGCCGAAAAAGGCTATCTGAGTATTGCTTTTATCCGGTATTTCATCCACAGCCCGGGAGCAGATACGCCTTACATCATCGCCGCGGGGTATATCCTTACTTCCGCTTATTGTCCGCTGATCGCAGAAGCTGCATCTGTGAGGACATCCGATATGAGGGATAAATATGGATATATTTGAATGCCTGCTCATATGCCCACTTTATAGCCCATAAGCTCCAGGGCCTCCCTTGCCGCCATCTGCTCTGCTTCCTTTTTGCTTTTTCCACTGCCTCTGCCTATAACATTTGAATTGAGATATACCTCCACCTCAAATGCCTTGTCATGATCGGGACCCGATTGTCCCACCAGCTTGTATTCTATCCGCTCCTCGGGATTTTTCTGTATTATCTCCTGTAAAATGGTCTTATGATCCGAAAAGGATACAGAACGTCTGCTGTCAATATCCTTGGGGATAAAGCGAAGTATATGACGGGAAGCCGCATCAAATCCACCGTCCAGATATATAGCCGCAATAACTGCTTCAAAGGCATCAGCCAATATGGATGCACGCTGCCTTCCCCCGGTATTCTCCTCTCCTTTACCCAGAAGTATATAATCTCCCAGATCTATTTTCAGGGCAAATTCATGAAGAGCCTTCTCACATACCAGTGATGCTCTGATCTTAGTAAGCTCTCCCTCGGGAAGGTGCTTGAAATGCTGGAACAGATACAGAGACACAACTATAGATAATACGCTGTCTCCCAGAAACTCCAGTCTCTCATTGCTGTGTCTTGTTTTTCTCTTCTCGTTGGCATATGAGGAATGTGAGAGGGCAACAGTTATAAGCTCCTTATTATCAAAGGTATAGCCTATTTTTTTTTCAAATTCACGGATATTATTATTCACATCATTCATTTGTATTACTTCCTTAATTTATCAACATCAGCCTTTATCCTGTCCACGACCCCACCTTCAACACAGTTCTTTGCCTGCCTTATGGCATTGTAGAATGCCTTGGCATCAGAGCTGCCGTGAGCCTTGATAACAGGCTTTGATATTCCCATGAGCACCGCTCCGCCTTCTTCCTTGTAATCCATCTGCTTTTTGAAGGCTTTTATTTTTCCCAGCACCGGAAGTGCCGCAAGCTTACCCTTGACTCCCGAAAAGGTATCCTTCAGGGTATTTCCGAAAAATCTACCCATTCCCTCATAGAGCTTCAGAACAATATTCCCGGTAAAGCCATCGGACACTGCAACATCGAAATTTCCTTCGGGAAGCTCTCTTGCCTCCACATTTCCGCAGAAGTTTACAGGTGCTTCACGCAGCAGCTTATATGCTTCCAGCTCCAGCTCTCTGCCCTTGGTATCCTCTGAGCCGATATTTATAAGTCCTACCCTGGGTGAGGCGATGCCCTTTACCTTTTCCATATATACAGAAGCCATTATGGCAGACTGTACCAGCATATCCGGGCGGCAGTCACTGTTAGCTCCGGCATCCACCAGCATAAAGGGTCCCTTTGCCGTAGGAAGTATAGGGGCAAGCACCGGACGCTTTATCCCCTTTATCCTTTTGGTTATAAAGGTGGAACCAAATACCAGTGCACCTGTACTGCCTGCGCTTAAAAAAGCATCTCCCTTATCCTCACTGAGCAGCCTCAGTCCTGTCTCCATTGAAGTCCCCTTACCGCTTTTGAGGCTCTCAGAGGGCTCGGTGTGTATATCAAATACGCCTGCCGCATGGACAATACTTATTCCATCCATGCCTGTATTGATCTTCTCGGCGCATTCCTTTATTTTTTTCTCGTCGCCCGTAAGGGTTATATCAACGCCCAGTCTGTCCACCGCCATACGGCAGCCCTTTATCACCTCAGCGGGGGCGTTGTCACCTCCAAAAGCGTCAACTATAATGTTCATAATATCAAGTCCTTAATTCTATGACTATATATTGATCCCCCAACTAAATCTTGAATTTTCTGCTTGTCTAAATACTGAACTTCTGCGTCGGAAAGGCTTGAAATATGCCAG
>CACZQG010000126.1 GCA_902783235.1 uncultured Ruminococcus sp. | reverse complement strand
TTTTTCGTTAGATTGTACAAAATCGATGCAGGCATACTGGCGTATGTCAAAGAGATTTTGTGCAAGATAACGGAAAATCTGCAAGCATACCCCAAGGGCACTTGTGTTTCAATCCAAATCAAAGATTTGGAAAACACTGGCGGATGACGTGCAAAGCTTCCAAGCGGTCTTTGTGCGGTGTTGCCTTAAGAGTTTTTGGCTAAGCCTTTTTTCAAAAAGGCGTAAAAAAGGAGAAAAAATGTTTATACTTGGAATAGAAAGCTCATGTGATGAAACTGCGGCAGCAGTAAGTGAAAATGGCGTAAAGATACTTTCAAATGTTGTATCTACCCAAATAGAGGAGCACAGAAAATACGGAGGAGTCGTTCCCGAAATAGCCTCACGGAGGCACTGCGAGAATATATCCCAGGTGGTAAAAAAGGCACTGGGAGATGCAGGAAAGACCCTTACGGATATTGATGCTATTGCCGTGACCTACGCTCCGGGGCTTATAGGCGCACTGCTGGTGGGGGTAAGCTACGCAAAGGGTCTGGCTCTTGCCACCGGTAAGCCCTTAGTGCCTGTACATCATATTGCCGGTCATATTGCTGCCAATTACATAGCCCATGAGGAGCTGAAGCCGCCTTATCTTTGTCTGGTCGCAAGCGGCGGACATTCACATATAGTTGAAGTCAAGGACTACACAAGCTTCAACGTTATCGGCAGGACCCGTGATGATGCAGCCGGAGAATGCTTTGACAAGTGCGCCAGGGCTATGGGATTTCCTTACCCCGGCGGTGTACACGTTGACAAGGCAGCACAGTCAGGGGACAGCAGTGCCTTTGTTCTCCCACGTCCAAAGGTATCGGGCAGCGAATATGATCTGAGCTTTTCGGGACTTAAAACAGCAGTGGTAAACCTTCTGCACAATGCTGCTCAGAAGGGCGAGGAAATAAACAAAAACGACATGAGTGCAAGTCTGCAAAGTGTTATATCACAGCTTTTGCTGGAAAAGACCATGCTTGCGGCAGAGCACCTGAGTTATAAGACCATTGCCGTGGCAGGAGGCGTTTCCGCAAACAGCGGTGTAAGAGGAGCTTTTGAAAAAGCCTGTGCAGACAGAGGTATGAAGCTGTATATGCCTCCCCTCTCCCTGTGCGGCGACAACGGTGCCATGATAGCCTGTCAGGGCTACTTCGACTACTTAGCCGGAAGACGTGGAGATGAAAGCCTTAACGCTGTGGCTACAATGTCATTAGAGGAGCTTTGATATGGAAAACAAGCGAAACTATCAGAGGGAGCTTGACAGCATAATAAAAGAGATCACCAATAAAGGGATAAGACCCACACTTTTGCTCCATAGCTGCTGCGGACCGTGCAGCAGTTATGTTATGGAATATCTCAATAAATATTTCAAAATAAAGCTGTTTTTCTATAATCCCAATATCCACCCGGCAGAGGAATATGAGCGCAGACTTGAAGCCCAGAAAAAAGTCCTGGAAAGTCTGCCGCTTTGTGACGCAGAGCTTATTGAGGGTGAATATGACCCGAAGGCATGGTTTGAAGCAGTAAAGGGACTTGAAAAGGAACCCGAAGGCGGAAAACGCTGCCAGGTGTGCATACGCCTTCGCATGGAAAGGGCGGCGCAGCAAGCGGTAAAGCTGAAAGCCGACTATTTTGCAACTACCCTGACAGTCAGCCCCCACAAAAACGCTCCCTATATAAACAGCGCTGGAGAGGAGATAGAAAAAACTGTCACCGTGCCTTATCTCGTGTCCGATTTTAAAAAGAAAAACGGCTATAAACGCTCTGTTGAACTGTGCAGGATATACGATATATACAGGCAGAATTACTGCGGATGTACCTATAGTATATGGGAATAAGTGTTGACATTGAAATTGCATCATGATATATTGATGTCCCGCATAGGAACGCATTCAGACCTTGAACTATAAATTTTACAGCATATGAGAGGAAAAAGTATGAATGAGCTTAAAATCAATGCGGAGCATGAGCTTTTGGCTCTGCACAAGGCGCTGATGCAGGCAAAATTCCCCGAAACCTTTGATATTCACCGAGAAATAATGGGCAGCCCTATAATATCAAATATTATGAACAGACTTGTAAATTTACTGTCCGAAACTGATAGTCATTCCGATAAGAAAATGTGGGAGGACTGGCGTAAGCTTGAAGTCCAAGCCTACATATATCATGAGGTATGCGAGGATATCATTTCCAATAAGTATTATAGGAAACTGAGCGAGAAAAAAAAGAAAGAGTATGTAAAAAACTGCTTTGCACCATATAATGTAAATGATGAGATGGTACAGCAGCTGATAATCAATGCTGACAAGCAAATATCTAAGGCAGAAAACAGCAACACCCCTCATATCATGATGACCTGTCTTGATGCAGAAAAAAATATTAATGATGTAAACCTCCACGATGCAACGCTTGAAAGCATGAGCTACGATATTTACAAAAAACAGCTTGCGCTTGTGCTCGGCTGCCGTGAGTGGGAATCTGCATATTATACATTGAAATTCGGTGATGTGCTCTATCACGAGATGACAGGCTGCGAATTCTGGGGCGGCGGTTATAATGTACTTGAATGGCATAAGTGCGACGTTTCCGATATTTATTTCAAGCTTAAACAAAGGGAAAAATTTATACCAATCAGCTTTGACGATTGTTTTGGCGTAGATCTGCTTTTCAACAGCGGCGATAAATTGAAGATAGTATGCCGAAACATAGAAGTTAGTACGGAGAAAACAGAACAATAAAGCCGTTCCATATGGAGCGGCTTTTGTTGTAATATGTGTATAAGAAAAGCCCCTGTCATAAAGACAGAGGCTTGATCTGCGCTTTAATTAATGGCTTTTTATTAGCCCAGTTCAGCGAAGTACTTGATAGTTCTTACCATCTGTGATGTGTAAGAGTTCTCGTTGTCGTACCATGAAACTACCTGAACCTCGTAAAGATCATCAGCGATCTTGGAAACCATTGTCTGAGTAGCATCGAAGAGTGAGCCGTACTTCATACCGATAACATCGGAAGAAACGATAGCATCTTCGTTGTAGCCGAATGACTCGGAAGCATCCGCCTTCATAGCGGCGTTGATGCCGTCAACTGTTACATCCTTGCCCTTAACAACAGCTGTAAGGAT
>CACZQG010000125.1 GCA_902783235.1 uncultured Ruminococcus sp. | reverse complement strand
GCTGGCATATTTCAAGCCTTTCCGACGCAGAAGTTCAGTATTTAGACAAGCAGAAAATTCAAGATTTAGTTGGGGGATCAATATAATGTCATCAACGGATGTTAATGCCTGTTATGCAGGGGTATTTTTTGGATATCCCTATGTACAGATCATACCATTACTAATTCTATCATATTCTTTACAAAAAATCAATCGTTTTAGAAAAAATTACAAAATTATTACAAAAAAGTATCATACCATATCAAGTGCTTTTATAAGGAACAACCACATTGTCAGGGTAAATGAACTGAAAAATGTAGTCAACATTACCGAGCAGGAGGTTATGGTACCCTCATGTCCCAGATTTTTAGCCATTACAAAGCTGCTGCCTGTAGTGGCACTTCCCAGCATCACAAGTATTGCTACAAGCTTTTCTCCTCTGAAGCCCATCCACAGTGCAAGGGGAAGGAACAGGGCAGTAAAAAATATCAGCTTTATAAATGTGATGAAAAGACTTATCCTGATCTTGGGCTTGGCATCCTCCACCTTGAATAGGGCACCCAGGGATATAAGCGACAGGGGAGTTGCCATATTTCCCAGATAGGAGACAGAGCGCTGCATTATCACCGGCTGGGGTATGGAAAGGACAGACCATACAATACCCAGGAATATACCGATTATAATAGGGTTTTTCAGAACGTTTAGCATAGTTCTTTTAATAAGCTGTGCTGTGGGAAGGTTTTTTTCTCTTTTTGGAGATGTGACAGATAGGATAGTTACTGCTAATATGTTATATATAGGTACAGTTCCGATTATCATAAGTGCAGCGGAATGAGCTGCGCCATATATATTATTAACAAAGGCGATACCAAGTATGGCTGCACTGCTGCGGTAGGAAGCCTGTATTATCTCTCCTCTTTCATCTTTATTACGGTGTAATCCGGATGCGGCAGCGGCTATGGCTATGGAGATCACCGTGGCACCAAAGCAGAATAATACCAGCTTGCCGTCCCATATTGACATAAAATCCGATGTGGACAGATCATTGAACAGCAGCACAGGCAGCAGTACCTTAAATGAGAACTGGCTGAGCTTCAATGATGCCGGTTCATCAAAAAGGTTCAGCCTTTTCAGTCCATATCCTATGAGTATCATAACGAATACAGGCATAGTGGCATTCAAGCTGAACAGAAAATCATTTAAAAGCGATTTCATTTATCCGGATCACCTTTCATTTCGTTTAAGACATTTTTCACATATACCGTAAAGTACTGTTCTGGAATTATCAACAGTGAAACCGTGGTGCTTGAGAATGTGTTGATTCAGGGATTGCATATGCTGACAGTCCAGATGGGTGAGCATTCCGCATTCTATGCATTTCAGGTGAAAATGCTCATGACAGGTATGTCCGTCCTCAATGTATTGATAACAGGCACCTGATCTTTCATCCAGGAAGTATTTGCGGACGCAGCCGCTGCTTACCAGTTTTTCTATGCATCTGTATATAGTAGTCATGCTAACGTTGCTGTCCTGAGCATTCATATGTTTTAATATCTCGGCAGCGGTAAGGTGTTTTTCTTTATTCTCTATAAAAAAATTCAGTATAAGTTCCTTTTGACGGGTCTTATAGTCGTTGGAACGCATTTGACCGTATCACCTCCGGATTGTATTCTGGATCTGTAATTTATACTAATATCTAATTAAAATAATATAAAAGGTCGCTTTTTGAAAAAAGCTCCGCAAAAACTTTTAGTTTCGCTCATAGGTTAACTGATACGCAGTTATGAGCACGGAGGGCAACTGAAATGATAACACAATAAAAACTTTTTTCATATAGCTTTTCTTACTATTAGTTTTTTTATTAGGTCTTAGTATTATAATCATTAGGAGAAAAGCTCCCAGGGACGACTTTAAGCGGTATTGCTTTAAAAGTATGTATGCAGCATTATGCTGCTTTCAGCCTCCCAGTTTTATCATCTCGTCGATACATACCCTTGCTTTCTTTATAAGCTCGTCGCTCATTTTTATTTCAAAGGCTTTACCATTATCCAGTCCCAGAAGGGTCTTGTAAACATCTGTCAGAGTAGTTATTCTCATATTTGGACAGATAAGCCCTTTAGACAGATCATAAAAGTCTTTTTCGGGGCAGTCAAACTGGAGATGCTGAGTTATGCTTATTTCTGTACCGATTATAAATTCTTTTTCGTCTGAGCTTTTAGCATAGTTCATGATACCGGAGGTCGAGCCAACATAGTCGGCAAGCTCACATACCTCAGGTCTGCATTCCGGGTGTACCAGCAGGGGTGCATTGGGATGAAGCTTTTTCGCCTGCTCTGCCTCCTCACGGGTAACAGCGGCGTGTATGGGACAGCCGCCCTTCAGCAGCATGATGTCCTTTTCCGGAAGCTGTTTTTTCACAAATGCTCCCAGATTGCAGTCAGGGATAAAGAGTATCTTATTGTTTTTGATTTTTTTGCATATCTCAACGGCTGTAGAGGAGGTGACACATACATCACATACGGTTTTAAGGTCAGCGGTGGTATTGATATATGCTACCACTGTCCTGTCAGGTTCACGCTCCTTAATAGGGATTATAAGCTCCTTATCCATCTGATCTGCCATAGCGCAGCCTGCCTGACTGTTTGCCAGGAATACACGTTTATGAGGTGACAGCATCTTTACTGTTTCTGCCATAAAATGAACACCGCACATGATAAAGCTGTCACAGTCATACTTTTTGGCAGCAACGCTCAGAGCGTAGGAGTCACCTGTTTCATCTGCCACCTCAAGTATTTCGTGGGACTGGTAGGAGTGGGCGAGTATCACCGCATTTTTTTCCTTTTTCAGCTTTATTATCTGTTCCTGTATATCCTTTATCATTTTTTACTCCTTTTTTCCGTCTCGTTTTTACCTTTACGTTTCTTTTCGATGAAGTTTGTTATATACCTCGGAAGTCCTATGGATGAAATGTGGATGGTAGGCTCTGTTCTTTCATGTACATAATCAGATGTGGAAAGAGGCAGATCCTTTTTCTTCAGTCGGGTGGTCATTATCTCATTGGTGATACTGTAGATGACTGCAAACAGCGGAACGAATACCACCATGCCTATAAATCCGAACAGTCCGCCGCCTATGAATATGGCAAACATTATCCAGAAGGGAGATAATCCAAGAGAGTTACCCAATATTTTGGGACCGAGTATATTACCGTCAAACTGCTGGAGGATCAGAATAAAGATTATGAATATCAGCACCTTATCAGGGGAAGTAAGCAGTATCAGCACTGCGCAGGGTACTGCTCCGATAATGGGACCGAAGAAGGGGATCATATTTGTGATGCCTATTACTATAGCCAGCAGCACAGCATAGTTTTTAAGTCCCATGGCTTCCAGTCCTATAAATGCAAGTATTCCGATTATAAGGGAATCCAGCGTTTTTCCGGTTAAAAAGCTTGTAAAAGTGCTGTTTGTCTTTGAAGCCACTCTGAGAATAGTGGAGGTTTTCTTTTCCGAGAATAATGCGTGGGTGATCTTCGTCATCTGAGCCAGGAACATTTCCTTGCTGTACAGGAGATATATGGATATAAAAATACCTAACAGGAAGTTTTTAAGCCCCATGAGAAATGCCCAGGCACTGTCAGTAATGGATGAGATAAGTCCGCCCTCCGAAAACATATCCTCCACCATTGGCTTGAGTTCATTTGAGTATTTCAGCAGAGTATCCTGAATACTGGAAAATTCGGTATCTATAAATCGTTTCAATTCAGGTCGGGTTTTTGCCAGATCGCTTATCTTGCTTTCAATATAACCTTGCAGATTGGAAAGGTAGGTCGGCAGACTTCTGAAAAAATTCACCAGAGTATCCTTTATCTCAGGTACTATCGAGCCTATGACTGCCGCCAGTATACCTAAGAAGAATATCATGGATACAGTAATGGAAAGGGCACGGCACATATTCTTTCTGTCTTTTTTCTTACAGAACCACTTCCTGAAATGTCTGTCACAGAATACCATGAAGGGATTTATGATATATGCGATACATATACCCCATATGACCGGTGCCAGTACACTGAGTATCTTTTTAATATACGAAGCCACCGTACCGAATTTGAACACGAACGCCACCAGTCCGAGACAGGCGGCAAATACAAGTATAACATAGATCGCTATGGTGGTATATTTAGAGTTGAATTTAAACCTCATGCTATTACCCCTTAATATATTGTTCAATTATAATTATACACCATTTGGCTGAAAATGTAAACAAGAAAAATAAATTTTACATGGAAATCAATTTTAGTAAACGATTAGTAATAAACTATGAATTACTTAAATACAAAAGTTTAGGTCAAGCCTTTTCAAAGGCTT
>CACZQG010000124.1 GCA_902783235.1 uncultured Ruminococcus sp. | reverse complement strand
TCACAGTTAGCATATCGCCATCTGTCCTGACAGTATCGTTTACAGCATTTATCTGATAAAAGCTGTTGTCTGTAAGCAACGCCTTGTCGTTTGTTTCAGTAACCTCAAAGCTTCCCAATAAATTAGCTCCAAGAGCCGGCTGCCATATACCATTGTTAGCAAAACGTACCGTCCTCATATAGCTTGTGGGAATTGTACAATTGCCTGCACTTAGCCTCAAATAAGCATTCCACTTTCCTGTGTCAAGCTCACCCGGTATCTTGAATGTCAGCTTACAGTTGGTTTTTTGAGCAGATCTCCACTCTGTATCATCAATATCCACATCAGTCACTACATAATTCCCATCTTTTTCCAGAATAAGCTCTGCATTCTGTTCTCTTATGGGATTAGCAAAGCCGGTATTTTCCACAGTGAAATCAAGAAAAAGCTCACCGCCCTTACATACATTTTCTGACAGATCCGAATCTCGTAAAACGAATCTGTAACCCAAATGATCCCGGATGAATTTAAATACTGTTTCTCCGTAGTAAGCAGAATTGTCAGCACCGGAAGTATCATAATTGCTGTTAAAAGTGTAGTCCTTATAAAGCTGATAAATATTTGAATTTATGTAACTCACATGGGTTTTATACATTTCCGGTACAGCATTTTCAGGAAGATATGTATCGTATTTTTTTGCCCAGTCAAGTGCTCCGGAATACTCCCCTCCGTAATAGCTGTGAAGCATCTGATGCTCCATCCAGTCTGTCTCGATCTTACGGTTTGCATATGTGCCAAGATCACTGTCAGAGCCCATATATCCGTCATTATACATACCAACACGTGATTCTCGGCTCCCGATTGGGGCAACGTATTTGTCAAGTTCATTTCTGGGCACACCAAAAAGCTTAGCTGCTGTATCAGGAGTACGTACAGTAACAGGTATAGGATCCGGTACACAGTCAAGCATAGCATCCAATACCTTTGCTTTATACTCAACAGATGTGTACTTACCGCTGTGCTGCTCTCCCCATGCACCTACAAATCCGGATTCGACAAACATCAGTATGTCCTTATAATCTTCAAGCAGACCGCTTTCTTTTATCTGTGAAATATGTTTTAGGACCTGATCAAAGGCAGCCGGCTCAGGGTCGGTCTTACCATTGGCATCATATCTGAACCTCAAAGCTATAGTACATCCGTTTTTACGGCAATTCTCAAATGTACCTCTCAGTGCATCAAAAAAAGTCTTATCAAGGTCATAATCTGTACCCTCAGTGTATGTACCGTCATCATTTTTTGTACCGTTTTGACCACATGAAAATGCGCCGATATCTATAAACATCAGAACCAGATTACCCGTAGGATTTTTCACCTGAGTTTCACCCGGCTTGCAGGTATACCAAAGTGTAGAGGTGTAGCCGGCACCGGGATTATCAATGGTATCAGTGGTCTCCCTATAGTCGATCCCGGAATCCTTCATCAAACTGTTATCATCCGCAGATATATCATAGGTCATAAACGCTGAAGCAAGTGTGATCGAAGTTAAAACGGATATTATTTTTTTAATTAACACTAATCATACCCCCATAATCCTATCATTATAGCAATATCACACAAGTTCTTCTGACAATTCTTCTGTAGTATTGCCTTAATATAATTATACCCCATTGTGCCGATTTAGTCAACAGTTTTTATGCACTTTCAGACTCGAAAATATTATATTTCAACAACAAAATCAGTTCTGGGAGCTTGAAAGCTTTTTTCATTCAGATAAGATAAAACACTATCGTTGTTAAAATCAAATGTAAGTCTGTAAGCACAAAGCTGTTGATGGAACACCTTGTACTGCTTGTTTTTACGGACATTACCATACTTTCCGTCCCCCAGTACAGGTGCTCCCAAATAAGCCATATGAGCTCGTATCTGATGAGTTCTTCCTGTAATAAGCGAGATATGCGCAAGTATTAATCCTTCTTTTTCCTTTTCAACAGTGTACTCAGTAACTATCCTTTTTGCATCCTTTTCCGGCTTTGATAAGATCTCCACCTTATTATGTCCGCCTTTCCTGTGGTATGCCTGCTCAGTGGAATGCTTTTTGGGCAATTTTCCCACCAGTACGCACATATACTCCTTCTTTATCTGACGTAAACGTATACTTTCATTTATCTCACGAAGGGCACAAGCATTTTTTGCTGCAATAACAAGTCCCGAGGTATTTCTGTCAAGGCGATTGCAGATAGATGGCGAAAATGTGTTTTCTTCATCCGGATGGTACTCACCTTTTGAATACAGATATGCCTGTATCATATCCACAAGAGTATCATCGGTTCTCTCAGCCCCATGATGAACGTCGATCCCACGGGGTTTATAAACAATGATAATATTATGATCTTCATAAACGACCTCAAGCCTGTCTCCGTTCCCTCTGATATTCACCTCTGTCTTGACCGGAGTATCAAAGAATTCATCATTGATATAAAGCTGCATAACATCCCCTTCCTTTAGCATATGTGATATCTCACATCGCTTTCCGTTCAGCTTTATCCTTTTAAGCCTGACATATTTGTAAAGCAGGGATTTAGGCAGACGTGGAACAGCTTTACTAATAAATTTGTCCACCCGCTGTCCGCTGTCATTTTTATTGACTGTATATTCCTTCATATGTAACTATCTTACCTTTCCTTTTTTGGATATTATAACATATTTTGAAAAAAAAATAAAGATTATACGGTTAAAAATAATTTTTTTTGAAAAAAGTCTTTTATTTTCTTTAAAAATGCATTATACTATAAATAGGACATATTACAGCTCATGTATTATTGATGTCCCAATTAAATCTTGAAGATTTATGCGAAGAATATGCCCCAAGGGCATTTGCATTTCTATCCAAATCAAAGATTTG
>CACZQG010000123.1 GCA_902783235.1 uncultured Ruminococcus sp. | reverse complement strand
GCTCATTGCGATGAGCGACCGAGGCTCTGCCTCTGGACACCGCAAGCCTTTGAAAAGGCTTGACCTAAACTTTTGTATTTATTTAAGGCAACACCGCACAGTGTTTTTTCAAAGCTGCTGAACTATTTTTCTCTTGCAGCCATTATCATCCGGGTCAATGCCGTTTGAAGAGCAATTTTTGACGAGCTGCCCGACTGCTTCAGCTGTCTGTCCGTATCTCTGAGTATGCAAATACATTTACGCAGGGATTCCAGAGATATTTTGCGGCAGTCACGAAAGGCATTTCGTACAGCAAAATCTCTCCCCTTATAGCCAAAGTCCACAATTACCTCCTCAGGCTGCCTGCCTGCGGCTATAGCGGCTCTGGCTCTGTAAAGATCAGTAAAGGACATGGATATTGCCGACAGCACCGCTACCGGCTCATTCCGTTTATTAAACAGCTCCTCCAGTATTATAAAGCTCTGATTTGCATTCATGGCGATGACAGATCTTGCCAGCTTGAAGGAATCAGTCTCCATCTGACTTGACACCAGGATATCTATATCCTCCCCGGTGATCTCTCCCCCGTTTTTATAGTCACAAAGCTTTTTAAGCTCCCCTGCCACCTGCAAACTGTCCATAAGGCAGTATTCACACAGCTTCTGAGCATTGCTTCCGGAAATAGTACAGCCGTTTTTTCCGACTGTATCAATTACCCATTTTGAAAGCTGGGAAGCGGTTTTCAGCTCACACTGACAAACCGTTCCCTTTTTCATTACCGCATCCACAAGCTTTTTATTTTTGCCGCTGAATGCCTTTTTACCTTTTTTTATATCAAAGCCTGTAATGTTGAATATCAGCAGTGTGGAATCGGGTATATTCCCTATTGAATCCAATAGCAGCTCCAGCTTGTCTGCTGTAAGCTCCTCGGCGTTCAGGTCGTTTACCAGCAATGCATTGCATTCGGAAAACATGGGGCACATTTCCATTTTGTCTGCAAGTCCGCTTACATCCAACTCTCCCCCGTCCAGCCTTTCCACATTCTCACGCCAGTCCTTGCCCAGCTTTTTTTTGAATATGGCTTTAGTTGCATTTTCCACAGTCAGGATATCCCTGCCGTATATATAATAAACAGAGGAAATATCACCCTGCCTTATAGTTTTCAAAAGCTCATCCGATCCTGTTTCAGGCATGGTTCATATCCCTCCTATGCTGTATCTTCCGCTGCTGTCAGCCTGTATCAGCAGATTTGTTTCCGTGTATATATCTCTGTCCCCATTTTTGTTGTCAAAGCCCGGCACTATCACCGACGAGCACAACGGGGGATCAAAGATCTCTCCGTATTCTGCATAAATGTCAGCACGGTCATCGTGAGCACTGCTGTCACACACAAAGGAAAAGCTTCCCTCCCTGACAGCTATGCGTGTATCATCAAGCTCCAGCACTCCATTTATTTCAATGCCCCTCATGTCGGACAATTCCGGGATACAGCCGCATATTTTCATATCCTCACGGATCACCGTATCCTGCGGCATTATAACACTTTCAATATTCGTGAGAGCCAGCCCGTCGTCATATGATGCCATTGTCCTATAGGGCTTTGCCATAAACACCAGGGTATCCACACTGTGTATATTGCAGGCGGCAAGATACTCCCGAAGGAAGGAAACATTATCCTTGTTCCCGGATATATCACACACCGCACATCTGCCCTCATATTCCGCAACTATAACATCTATGTTCTTTTTTCCCAGCAAGGCGATACGGATACCATCTTCCCCTATGAGCCTTACCGCCGCAAGAGAAGCTGCTATCACTGCTCCCGATACAGCAGAACACAATACAAAAGCTTTTCTGCCGGTGTATCTGATAAATACTATTACCGATATAAGCATCAGCACACCCACTATCACCTTCATGCCGCTGCTAAAGCTCATGGCGGAAAAGGAAAGTCTGCCCATATACCGCACTGCCATAAGGACCGCATGGCACAGCAGTCCCGCTGTCTTTAACACAAATACAGGTGACAAAAATACAAGCAGGCAGAACAATATTCCCAATAGCAGTGCCGCCATGCATATAGGTGTCAGCAGTATGTTTGCTGCAGGTGAGATAAATGAGCATTCTCCGAAGCACAAGACCGATACAGGGAATATCCCCACCCACAGGCACAGTGCATAGGCTCCGCTTTTTATCAGACGCTGCCGGATGCTTTTGCCGCTCATCCTTCCTGTCATATAGGGTGCCAGAGCTCCTGCGCTTATGACTCCCGTTACCGAAAGCAGCAATGAAGGATCTCTTACCGCAAAGGGACATTTCAGGGTGAGTATGATAAATGCTGCTCCTGCGGATGTAAGTGTATCAGCCTGCCTTATAAGCAGGGGCGCAAGATTTACAAGTGTCATCATAAAGGCTGCACGCTGTACCGACAGGGACATACCGCTGCACAGCATGAATAACAGCATCACCGCTTCAATAAGTACAAAGCGTGTTATCCTCCCAAGATGCATGGCTTTGAAAAGATACATGAACAGGGAGCAGAACAGCACAAGATGCAGTCCTGAAACAGCCATGACATGACCTATCCCCGTATTATAGAACAGGGTCTTGTCATCCTCCGCAAGTCCCGATTTATCCCCCAGCAGCATACCCAGCAAAAGGGAGCCGTCCTCACGGGGAAGCTCATCTCTTATGATCCGTGTCACATGATCCCGATACCGGGATATGAGCCGTGTGAGAGACACCTCATCATTCACTTCCACATCCAGATAGCTTATCCTGTCTGCCCGGACATATATGCCCTTTGACTTGTAATAGTCTCCGGCAGGAAAAACAAAGCTGTTCTCACAGGGCTTCAGAGTACCTGTAAAATTCAGCCTGTCCCCCGGCTGCACCTCAGCTGAGGGAGCATATACATAAAGCTCCGCAGCCACCCCGTCTATATCGCCCTTAACATGATAACGGCAGTCCCGGTCACTGTATTCCGCAGCATCCAGTATCTCCCCGGTAACGCTTACCGGGCTGCCGCATTTTTCCAGCACCCTGTCCATTGTCACAAAGCCGTAAAGCCTGTAATAGCCTGCTGCCATAAGAAATACAACTGCGACGGTGACTATCTCCTTTAAGCCCTTTCTCAGAAAAAGCTTCATAGTCAGGATGATAACCACCGCCACAGGCAGTACAAGTATACTCATGCCCCGGGGCAAAAAAGACATAAGGAGAAGTCCCATTGCCCAGCCGCAGGCAGCGTATACTGTTTTTCGTTTCAATTATGCCTTCTCTTTATCATCTGTTTTGAAAATGGGAAGCTCCTGCAGGAAGATTATATCATTTCTGTAAGCCGCATCCCCCTCTGCCAGAACTGCTGCCTTGGCGATGACCTCACACTCTGCCTTTTCAGCCAGCTTCATAAGGGCATTAAGGGATTCACCTGTGCTGATAACATCGTCTGCAATAAGCACCCTCTTGCCCTTCATGCGTACAATATCCTCTGCTGAGAGATAAAGTGTCTGCTGGTAATCGGTAGTGATGGATCTCACCTCAACAGAGATGGGGTCAGTCATATAGAGCTTTACGGATTTTCTTGCAACTACATACTGCTTGCCGCTCTGCCTTGCCATTTCATAGCCCAGAGGAATACCCTTGCTTTCCGCTGTAAGTACTATATCAAAATCCGGCACCTTTTTCAAAAGCTCTGCGGTGCATTTTTCTGTAAGCTCCACATCCGAAAACATAACAAAAGCCGCAATGGAGATCTCATCGTTTATAGGGCATATGGAAAGCTCTCTTGTAAGCCCTGCAACATTCAGTGTAAAGGTTTTCTTTTTCATGTTATCTTTTTCTCCTCTCGTTAAATACCTGTATTAGCTGACCAGCCCATTTTGACACCTGCAAGGAGGTGGAAATGCAGATGATGTACTGTCTGACCTGCATCCTCTCCGCAGTTGGTAACGATCCTGAAGCTGTCCGGATAGCCCTCTGCACGGGCGATCTTAGCTGCTGCCTCAAATATTTTAGCCACCACAGCCGAATTATCGCTGTTTATCTCCGAAGCACCTGAAATGTGTTTTTTAGGTACGATGAGAACGTGTACGGGAGCTATGGGGTTTATGTCTCTGAAAGCATAAACATCCTCATCCTCATATACCTTTGTACCCGGTATCTCACCGGCGATTATCTTGCAAAACAAGCAATCCATTTTTCTTTTCCTCCTTTTATTCAGAGCCGCTTTTTGAGAAAAGTGACCCAAAAGCTTTTTTCCTCATGCATTTACGTTTACGGGATCACTTACAAATGACCTGCTATGCTAAACACCTGCATAGGTCTTTATTTTATAAAGTCGCCCACAATGCTGTCCAGTGATGCCAGTGCTTCATCTATCATGTAATTCTTGCCCACACCTGCCATAGCGTTATCGGGTCTTCCGCCGCCCTTACCGCCTGTAATAGCTGCGATGCGCTGTACTATCTTGCCTGCGTGTGCGCCCTTTTCCACTGCATTTTTACCGCATACACAGTAGAATGTGCCCTTATCCTCCACAACGCCTGCAAACACAGCAATGAAATCTCCCGACTGTTCTCTGAGATTATCGCCTATCTGTCTGAGCATATCGGGGCTTGTACCATTGAGAAGCGCAGAGATGACCTTGATACCCTGTACCTCCTTGGCATCCTTGAAAAGTCCGTCAAGCTGGCTGCCTGCGATCTGTCTGGAAAGCCTCTGGATCTCCTTATCCTTTTCCTTTACCTCTTCGGTAAGTGCCTTACATCTTTCCGCAAGCTTGAAGGGATCTGCGATCTTCAGCACCTTAGCAACATCGGAAATATGCTTTCTCATTTCATTCATAAAGCTCAGCACGCCTATACCCGTTACAGCCTCGATCCTTCTTACGCCGGAAGCCACGGAGTTTTCACTGATTATCTTGAAAAGACCGATATTTGAAGTGTTGCTTACATGAGTACCGCCGCAGAATTCAACTGAGTCACCGCCGATATCAACTACTCTTACGATGTCGCCGTACTTTTCTCCGAAAAGAGCCATAGCGCCCAGCTTGCGAGCTTCGTCTATAGGCATTTCCTTTGTGACAACATCAACAGCCCTGAGTATCTCATCATTTACTATCTGCTCTACCTTTGCTATCTCCTCAGGGGTCATGGCACTGAAATGAGAGAAGTCAAAACGGCATCTGTCAGCATTTACCAGCTGTCCTGCCTGATGAACGTGTTCACCCAGAACACGCCTCAGTGCCATCTGGAGAAGATGAGCAGAGGTATGGTTTCTCATGGTGGACATTCTGCTCTCCTTGTCTATCTCAGCGGATACCTTGCTGCCCAGGGAGATACTGCCCTTGCTCATTACACCAAAGTGAAGGAAGTGGCCGTTTTCCGTTTTGTTTACGGAATATACCTCAAACTCTGCATTGCCGTCAATGATATATCCCTTATCGGGAGCCTGTCCGCCGCTTTCTGCATAGAAGGGTGTCTTATCCAGAACGATAACACCTTCCTTGTCTTCAGGAAGGGCATCCACCGGCTTGCCCTCACTGAACAGTGCAACCACATTTGCATCGCAGGCAAAGTTCACATAACCCTTGAATTCTGTAGCAGGAGCATCTATCTTAGCATTCTCATCCTCAGCCCATGAGGTCTTGACCTTGGAAGCTCTGTCGCTTCTTGCCATTCTCTTCTGCTCCTCCATACACTTATGGAAGCCGTCCTCATCTATATCTATGCCGTTTTCCTCAGCTATCTCTCTGGTAAGATCCAGAGGGAAGCCGTAGGTATCGCTCAGCTTGAACACATCCTCACCGGAAAGTATCCTGCTCAGACCCTTTGACTCGATCCTGTCAATAAACTGATTAAGAAGCTCTGTACCCTTGTCGATGGTCTTGGCAAAGCTCTCCTCCTCATGCTTGATTATCTTCTTGATAAGCTCTCTCTTTTCATCAAGCTCGGGATAAGCGCACTTGTTTTCGTCTATAACCGTATCACATACCTTATACAGGAAGGGCTCGTTTATACCCAGCATCTTACCGTGTCTTGCCGCACGGCGAAGAAGTCTTTTCAGTACATAGCCTCTGCCCTCGTTGGCAGGATTGATACCGTCTCCTACCATAAAGGTTGTACTTCTTATATGATCGGTGATAACACGGAGAGATACGTCAGACTTTTCGTTTTCCTTGTACTTCACACCTGCTATCTCACTTATCCTGCCCATTATATTTTTAACCGTGTCCACCTCAAACAGGTTGTCCACACCCTGCATAGCACAGGCAAGTCTTTCAAGCCCCATACCTGTATCTATGTTCTTGTTTTTCATTTCCTCATAGTGACCCTTGCCGTCACTGTCAAACTGGCTGAATACCAGATTCCATATTTCTATTATCCTGTCACAGTCACTTGCCTGTTCAAAGCTTTCAAAGGGGCCGTACTCCTCGCCTCTGTCAAAGTGAATTTCCGAGCAGGGACCGCAGGGGCCTGAGCCGTGTTCCCAGAAGTTATCCTCCTTGCCCAGGCGGATTATCCTCTCCTTGGGAATACCGATCTTGTTCATCCATATCTGCTCTGCCTCGTCATCGCTTTCAAATACGGTTATCCACAGTCTCTCGGCAGGGATCTCCAGGGTCTTTGTAAGGAATTCCCACGCCCATTCTATAGCTTCATTCTTGAAATAGTCACCGAAGGAGAAGTTGCCCAGCATTTCAAAATATGTGCCGTGACGGGCAGTCTTACCCACTCTTTCAATATCCGGGGTACGGATACACTTCTGACAGGTAGTCACTCTCTTGTTGGGAGGTGTTGCCTGACCCAGGAAGAATTTTTTCAAAGGTGCCATACCTGAATTTATCAGCAGAAGGCTGTTATCCCCCTGAGGTATAAGGGGTGCACTTGCCATTCTTGTATGATCCTTGCTCTCGAAGAATGAGAGATACATCTCTCTCAGTTCATTAACTCCACGCCACTTCATATTTTTATACTCCTTTTTATGTTGTTTAAGGCAATACCGCACATAGATTGTGCGTCAGATGCGAAGTCAGATTTTTCGTTAGATTGTACAAAATCGATGCAGGCATACTGGCGTACCCCAAGGGCATTTGTGTTTCAATCCAAAT
>CACZQG010000122.1 GCA_902783235.1 uncultured Ruminococcus sp. | reverse complement strand
CCCAAGACAGTTGAAGGCGGAAAGTCAAAGTTTGCAGGTCCTGAGATATATGGTAAAACACTGGGTATTATCGGTCTTGGTGCTATTGGCGGTAAGATCGCTAACGCTGCTGTAGCACTTGGTATGAAGGTAATTGGCTATGATCCCTTCCTTTCAGTTAATGCCGCACTTCACCTTGATCCTAATGTGAAGGTAACAACAAATGTTGATGATATATACGCTTATAGTGATTATATCTCACTCCACGTTCCCTACACTCCCGAAACAAAGAATACAATAGATCAGGAACAGATCGACATGATGAAAAACGGTGTTCGCATCATAAACCTTGCAAGAGGTGAGCTTATCAATAGTGAAGCTATTGTAAAGGCAATCGCTGATGGTAAGGTTGCAAAGTATGTTACAGACTTTGCAGATGATGTGGTACTTGGCGTTGAGAATGTTATCGTTCTTCCTCATCTGGGTGCATCCACACCTGAAAGTGAAGATAACTGCGCTGTAATGGCTGCTGATGAACTGAAGGACTATATTGAAAACGGCAATATCAAGAACAGTGTTAATTTCCCCAACGCTTCTATGAAGGCTACAGGCACAAAGGTTTGTATCCTCCACAAGAATATTCCCAATGTTATTGCTAAGATAACAACAGCTTGCGGCGATGCAGGTCTCAACATTGAGAACATGGTAAATGCAAGCAAAAAGGAATATGCTTACACAATGCTTGATATTGCAGGAAATGTATCAGACTCTGTTGCTGAGAAGATGAATGCTGTAGAAGGTATAATCAAGGTAAGAGTAATTTCAAAATAAACCTTTAACGATTAATGCGGATCCGGCTTTGTGATCCGCATTTTTTATTAAATATGACAGATTTTCGTGAAAACACTTTTGATTATCATTAAAACCTCTTGACAGGAATATAATTATTGTGTAAAATATAAAATAGGAAAGAATGGAGATCCTTAGATAAACAGACAAAAGCAACAGACGAAAAAAAGAGAGGTATCAATGAGTACAAGAGCGGTAACAAGAAAAAGAAATTATAAGCGAAAAAAACATGGTAAGCTTTATCAGTACAGGCGTCTGATAATTGCTGTTCTGGCATTGCTGGTCATAACATTGTTTTTTGTTTTCACTTTATTTCGCAAGGAACAGGTCAACAAACGTACAAACGAAAGAGTGATATTTGATTTTCTCACAGAGGAAATGGGATTGAACACGGCAGCGGCTTGCGGAGTTCTGGCGAATATAGAAGAAGAAAGCGGCTTTTATTCAGATAACATGGAGAAGGGCTATACATGGGCACAGGGAGCAGGCTACGGCATATGTCAGTGGACTAACTATCCAAGAGAAAGCACCACAGGAAGGCGTACAGAGCTTGTAGACTGGTGCGTATCCCATGGCTATGATTATAAGAGCCTTTCCGGCCAGCTGGAATTTTTGCAGTATGAGCTGGATTCAAACCCGGCATTTACAGGAAGTGTTACAGAAAAGCTCCGAGCAGTACCTGATACAGCCGAGGGTGCATATCAGGCAGGATATTGCTGGTGCTATTATTTTGAAGTTCCCGAAGGCTATGACGAGGGTGTTTCTGAATTAAGAGGAGAAAACGCTAAAAATGACTACTGGGTACGTTACAGTGAAACAGTAGAGGTTTAATAAGAAAAATATACCTATGATAGATTTTCTCTATCATAGGTATTTATATAGGTAGTTGGGAAAATGAACATAGTGGGAAGCAAAAATAAATCAAAAGTATTATTTATACTACAAATTATATTTATTATTATATTTTTCCTTTTCTTATATTCTTTTTTATACATACATTTTAATACTCCGCATCGGATAATTAAACCTATAATTTCCCATGTAGATGATAATATCCTTGAATATAGGGGATGTAGGGAAATATTTGAGGGAGCATATGAATGCAGTTTAGAAGTTGTTTCTGATAATGCTGAGGGTGTAGGCGATGAGATAAAGAAGATCTATGATAATGCAAACCATATGCTGAAATCAATTGAAGATAATATAGGTATAGAGATTATTGTGATAATACCAAGAGTAGAGTATGGAAGCTGCAAAATAGTTGCACTGCTTAATAATTTTGGGAACAGTAACAGCCCGGGATTTACCGATCATATAAGCTGTGTTGAAGGTCATGGAATAACAAGAGAGTGTGAGATTTATGATAGTGAATATGATTATGAGATCAATCATGGAGTATATTGGGAATACTTTTCCGGTGCGGAGAAATTGAATATAGATCCGGAAAAAATGAATATAAAAAATCGGGAACAGTAAAAGCTACTGTTCCCGATTTAACTTTATCTAATAATAGTCCTGATAGTCTGACATCCAACCAATGAATTGGATGTCAGACTATTAGGATATCAGTGAGGAAACTGATCCTTCAACTGAAAGAATAAAATGACCGCTTCCTCTGCAGGGGGCGGTCATAAGTTATGAGTTAGATCTCAGCTATAACTTCTACCTCAACAAGAACATCCTTTGGAAGCTCCTTTACTGCAACACAGCTTCTTGCAGGCTTTGATGTAAAGTACTTTCCGTAAATGCCGTTGAATGCAGCAAAATCGGACATATTCTTTAAAAAGCAGGTGGTCTTTACTGCCTTTTCAAATGATGAACCTGCTTCTTTAAGGACTTCACCCAGATTCTTCATGACCTGCTCTGTCTGACCTTCAATGTCAGATGCAGTAACAGCATTTACAGCGGGATCAATTGCGATCTGACCCGAGGTAAATACCATATTTCCGGATACTATAGCCTGTGTATAGGGTCCCAGTGCCTCGGGTGCCTTGTTTGTGTATACCTGTTTCATTATTATCTCTCCTTATATCAGCTTGAAGCCCTTTTCTTTAAGGGCATTTCTTATTTCCTTAATGTGGTCGTAATTTCTGGTTTCCAGCTGGATACGCAGGAAGCAGCCGTTAATATCAGAATTTTCATTTGCTCTTTCATGATGTATAGCGATAACATTTCCTCCCAGATCCGCAATGATCTTGGATACATCACGGAGCTGACCCGGCTTGTCAATAAGCTCAATGGTGATAAGATCGGATCTGCCTGATTTGAGAAGACCTCTCTTGATAACACGGGATAGAATAGTAACATCAATATTACCGCCGGATACCAGGCATATCACTTTTTTACCCTTTACAGGTACCTTGTTGAACATTACTGCTGCCACTGCTACAGCTCCTGCACCCTCTGAAATAAGCTTCTGATGCTCTATAAGATGGAGTATGGCAGAAGAGATCTCATCGTCTGAAACTGTTACTATATCGTCTACATACTTCTTGCAGTATTCAAAGGTGTGTTCACCGGGTTCCTTTACCTTTATACCGTCTGCAATGGTCTCAACGCTGTCAAGGCAGATTATCTGATCCTCCTTGATAGAATTGACCATGCTGGGAGCACCGTTAGCCTGTACACCATATACTTTTACATCAGGACGCAGCTGCTTTATAGCAAAAGCAACACCGGATATGAGACCGCCGCCGCCGATGGGTACTACAACAGCATCAACATCCTTCAATTGATCCAGAAGCTCCAGACCAATAGTACCCTGACCTGCTATAACGTCCTCATTGTCAAAGGGATGAACAAATGTATATCCCTTTTCATCCTTTAATTCCATTGCTTTGTTGTAAGCGTCATCGTAAACACCGTCAACAAGACAAACCTCAGCGCCGTAGCTTTTAGTTGCTTCCACCTTGGATATTGGGGCACCGTCAGGCAGGCATATAAGGGACTTGATACCGTTTTTAGCTGCTGCCAGTGCAACACCCTGGGCATGATTTCCCGCAGAACAAGCAATAACGCCCTTAGCCTTCTCCTCCTGAGAGAGCTGGGAAATCATGTAGTATGCGCCTCTTACTTTAAAAGAGCCTGTTACCTGAAGATTTTCGGTTTTCAGGTACACCTGGCAGTCAGGATTTACCTTGGGCGCAAAGATAATGTCTGTTTTACGGATAACATCCTTTAAAACAAAGCTTGCATGATAGATCTTATCAAGAGTAAGCATTTTTCATTACTTCCTTTTATAGATTCTGAT
>CACZQG010000121.1 GCA_902783235.1 uncultured Ruminococcus sp. | reverse complement strand
GATGAGCAGAATATTCAGAGAATCCCCTCTTTATGAGTCGGAGCTTGAATATATAAAGAATCAGATGGGAATAAGCGGTGAACCGGATTTTTACGATAAGGATGAGCTTTTAAATATTCTCCTGTCAGAAAATATCCAGCCGGGACCATCTGCGGCAGTGGTGGCTGTTGCAAATGAGGTGGCAAAAAAGCTGGAGGATGACAGTGAATATGCTTATGCCAGATATTTTTATGCTATTATATATGAGCTGATCGAAAACGAATACGCCAAGCAAAAAATGGAGGAACTGGACAGACTAATAAAAAAAGGAAAGTGAATTGTACTAAATGTCTAAAGACAATGGGGAAAATTTTATATCTTTTGAGTTTACAGATATTGCAATAGCATTACAAATATGTTATAATATTAACAGATCGCAAAAAATGCACAGATGCAATAAATGAAAAACAAGTAAATGGGATCAATTAACGGGAGGTAAACAAGTTGAAAAGTAAAGTGTTGAAAAAAGCAATGGCACTGGCAGTTGCCACAGCCTGCATGACAAGCGGTATCGTTATCGGAAATATGGTTTCTGCTGCGGATCAGGTCTATGAATTTGAGGATGGGGAAATGAGCGCATCCGGCAGAGCCTTTGACGGTGACAAGGATGGCAACTCGGTCGCAGGTGCCAGCGGCAAGCTGGTATTCTTACAGAATGGCGGCGAAACGGTATCTATAACTGTAACTGCCCCCAGCACGGGAATGTATAGCTTTACAATGGGCGTTTATGCGCCTTACGGTGACAAGATACAGAACCTTCTTATAAACGGGGTTGACCAGGGACAGATATCCTTCCTGAATGATGAGTCGGGAGTCAAGGAAGTGGAACTGGGCAGCTATAAGCTGAATGAAGGTGAAAATACTGTTACCATCAAGTCCAGCTGGGGCTGGTCATATATCGATTACCTGAAGGTGAAGGAGGCAACTCTCCCCAAGCTTACAGCAACAAAGTCCCTTACTGACAGCAAGGCAACTGATGAGACAAAGCGTCTTATGTGCTACCTGGCAGACAACTATGGTTCACATATCATTTCCGGTCAGCAGGAAATATACAAGTACGGTCCCCATGACTTTGAATATGAATTTAAATATATCCAGGATAACACAGGCGAATTACCTGTTATAAGGGGCTTTGACTTCTTAAACAGTGCAAATATCCTCTATGGCTCGGATGACGGAACAGTTGATAGAATGATCGACTGGGCTAATAATAAGAACGGTATAGTTACCGCTTCATGGCACGTTACAGTTCCCAAGCAGTTTGAAAGCTATGAGCAGGGCGTGACAAAGGTAGAGTGGGCACAGGCTACATATGATCCCAAGGCAACAGATTTTGATACCTCAAAGGCAATTGTGGAGGGTACAAAGGAAAATACCTATTATATGGCTTGTCTTGAAGCATTGGCAGGACAGCTCAAAAAGCTTCAGGATGCAAATGTACCTATCATACTCCGTCCTCTCCATGAAGCAGAAGGCGGCGGCGGTGAGAACGGCTCATGGTTCTGGTGGGGCAAGTCAGGCTCCAAGGTCTATAAGGATCTGTGGAAGCTTACCTATGATACCCTTACCAACAAGTACGATCTCCATAATATTATCTGGGAGTGGAACAGCTATGCTTATGAGTCCTCAAGAGACTGGTATCCCGGTGATGAATATGTTGATCTTGTGGCATATGACAAGTATAACTGTACAGACTGGTCAACAGGAAGCCCGGTACTGAGTCACAATGACAGCGCAATAAGCGGCACATTCTATAACCTGGTTGAAAAGTATGAGGGCAAGAAGATGGTGGCAATGGCTGAAAATGACAGCATCCCCACTCTTGAAAACCTTCTGGCTGAAAAAGCAGGCTGGCTTTACTTCTGCCCCTGGTATGACGGCGGATCAGCTGACAATAACTTCCTGTCCAATCCTGTATTTAATAAGGTAGAGGATCTGAAGGAAATATATACATCCGATTACTGTATCACTCTGGACGAAGTCCCGGAGGGTCTTTACAGCAAGTACTCACTGGAGGGATTTGGAAGCACTACAGAGCCGTCTACACAACCGGTAACACAGCCAACTACAGAGCCGGTTACTCAGCCTATCACAGATCCTGCGACCGATCCGGCAGATCAGCCAACCACACAGCCTGTGGAAGTAAAGGCATCCAAATACGGTGATGTGGATCTTAACGGCACAGTTGAGCTTGCGGACGTTACCAAGCTTTCAAAATATCTCCTTAACAATGAAATGTTCTCCCTGAGCAATGAAGTGGCTATGAAGAATGCGGATGTTACTCACAATGATGTTGTAGATTCTGCTGACCTTTCAAAGCTTTTGGAATACAATATCGGCAAGGTGAAGGAAAGCGAATTATAATGATTTTAAGGACACTCCGAGAGGGGTGTCCTATTTAATTCGGAATGCGTAATTTCGGTATCGCCGTGCGGCGATGTATCAAAAATGTAGGGGACGGCGCCCCGACGTCCCGCAAATGCGAAAGCGTTTTTAAAAAAGCACTAAAGTGCTTACGGGCTGTCGAAGGCGCCAGCCCCTACATCTAAATATGCAATAATCTGTTTGCAAACGCATTTTTTATGGATATATCATGCAAAAACGAAAAAACACTTGACAGACAGGCGTATTATATGATATAATGTGTAAAGTGATTTGCTTTTACAGTCGAATAAGGCGGTGGGAAAATGAAAGATCTGAATTTTGCCGTGCTTTTGGAAGTTTACGGCTCTGTGCTCACCGAAAAGCAGAGAAATGCTGCCGAGCTTTACTACTGGGAGGATATGTCTCTGGGGGAGATAGCTCTGGAGATGAATGTCACACGCCAGGCAGTAAGGGACGGTATAAAGCGCAGCGAGCAGAAACTCACAGAGTTGGAGGAAAACATTGGGCTTGCTTCACGGATCACAGAAATAAAAAGAATTTTCGGGGAGATAGCAGTGCTTTCCGATACAGATTCAGCAGATAACAATGCAAAAATACATGAGCTTGCCCTGAAGGGCAGGGAGACATTCTCATAAAATAGGAAGGAGAGAGCACCAGATGGCTTTTGAGGGATTGTCAGAAAAATTAAATAAAGTATTCAAAAAGCTTAAATCCCACGGTAAGATCAATGAATCCGATATAAAGGAAGCTATGAGAGAGGTGCGTCTGGCTCTCCTGGAAGCGGATGTAAGCTATAAGGTGGTAAAGGATTTCGTTGCCAAGGTTTCTGAAAAGGCAGTGGGCAAGGAAGTGCTGGAAAGCCTTACACCTGCACAGCAGGTAATAAAAATAGTTAAGGATGAGCTGTGTGAGCTGATGGGTAATTCCGAAGCCCGTATACACATGGCATCAAAGGGCCCTACAATAATAATGATGTGCGGATTGCAGGGCTCAGGTAAGACCACCCACGCCGCAAAGCTGGCTAAGTACTTCAAAAAGGAAGGACACCGCCCTTTGCTGGCAGCCTGTGATATATACAGACCTGCGGCTATAAATCAGCTTCAGGTAGTAGGCGAAAAGGCAGGAGTCCAGGTCTTCCAGATGGGACAGATAAGTCCTATAGTTATTGCAAAGCAGGCTATAGCCTACGCTAAGGACTATGGTAATGATATAGTTATCCTTGATACGGCAGGACGGCTCCATATAGATGAGAAGCTTATGGATGAGCTGAAAAACATTGAGGATGCGGTGCAGCCAAATGAGATAATGCTGGTGGTGGATGCCATGACCGGTCAGGATGCGGTAAATGTTGCCAAGGCATTTGATGATGCACTGGGAATAAACAGCGTTCTGATGTCCAAGCTGGATTCAGATACCAGGGGCGGTGCAGCACTTTCGGTGCTTGCGGTAACAGGTAAACCCATTAAATTTGTAGGTATGGGAGAAAAGCTGGATGAGTTCGAGATGTTCCATCCGGAAAGAATGGCTTCACGAATACTTGGTATGGGTGATGTCATGACCCTTATTGAGAAGGCTGAGGATGCATTCAGTGAAAAAGAAGCAGCCGAAATGGCAAAAAAGCTTCAGGAAAATAAATTTGATATGTCCGATCTGTTGGAACAGCTCAGGCAGATACAGAAGATGGGCAGTATAAAATCCCTGATCTCCATGATACCGGGTGTGGGCGACAAGCTCAAGGACGTTGATGTGGATGAAAAGCAGTTTGTCAGGATAGAGGCAATGATAACCTCCATGACAAAGGCAGAGAGGGCAAAGCCTTCTATAATCGATCCCAAGAGAAAACGCCGTATAGCGGCAGGAAGCGGCACTAAGGTGGAGGACGTAAACAAGCTGCTTAAACAGTTTGAACAGATGCAGAAGATGATGAAGCAGCTGGGAGGCAAGGGTAAAGGCGGCAAGAAGGGCAAGATGATGAGAAAGCTTGCAGGTATGAATTTTGACAATATGCCGCCGCTTAAATAATGAGATGACAGCATTAAAATGCGTTATCATATATATTTTTACAAATACATTCGGAGGTGAACAAAATGGCAGTTAAGATAAGACTCAGAAGAATGGGTGCTAAGAAGGCTCCTTTTTACCGTATAGTTGTAGCTGATTCAAGATACCCCAGAGACGGCAGATTCATTGAGGAGATCGGTTACTATGATCCCACAAAGGAACCCTCTGTAGTATCAGTTGATGCTGAAAAGGCAAAGAAGTGGATCAGCAATGGTGCACAGCCTACTGACACTGTTAAGACTATACTTAAAAACAACGGTGTACTTTGATCCTTTCAAGAAATATCAAAGGGCAGGAGGACAGGAATCAACGCCTGTTTCTCCCATTATCCCTTACGTATTCGGAGGTAAGCCATGAAAGAACTATTGCAGGCTATAGTTGAGGATCTTGTTGATGATAAGTCAGCAATCACCATAACACAGGATGAGCCGGACAGCGAAGGCGTTATTGTATTTCATCTGAGTGTGGCTCCTGATGATATGGGTCGTGTTATCGGCAAGCAGGGTAGGATCGCTAAAGCGATACGCACACTTATGCGTGCCGGTGCAGCTAAGAATAACTTAAAGGTCGCAGTTGAGATAGACTGACCTACAGGCTCTTATCGTTTAGGCGGTTTGAGCCTTTTATGATATAAGGAGAAAATACATGGAATATCTTGAAACAGGGAAAATAGTGAACATTCATGGTCTCAGAGGTGAAGTGAAGATCATGCCCTGGAGCGACAGCCCGGATTTTATATGTGAGTTTGATACACTATATGTAGGCAGAAATAAAACACCTATGAATATTGAAAATGCCAGGGTACACAAGAATATGGTGCTGGTTAAGTTTGAAGGCGTATCTGCTCCCGAGGAGGCGGATAAGCTGCGTAACAGTATCGTATATATT
>CACZQG010000120.1 GCA_902783235.1 uncultured Ruminococcus sp. | reverse complement strand
CCAGTATGCCTGCATCGATTTTGTACAATCTAACGAAAAATCTGACGGTCAATCTGACGCACAA
The DNA here is from genome assembly GCA_902783235.1 of uncultured Ruminococcus sp. GTDB lineage: Bacteria > Bacillota > Clostridia > Oscillospirales > Ruminococcaceae > Porcipelethomonas. The sequence continues at coordinate 3,928 of CACZQG010000120.1, read as the reverse complement.
TCTTTGTGCGGTATTGCCTTAATCCCCCACTGTAATATTGATCGTACCGGTCATTCCATGTAATGACCATCTGCCACAAGGTTATATCAGCTTTTTCTTCAAAGTGAAAACATTTCTGCCATGCTTATATTCATAGTGTACACTATCCATACTCTGTTTTACCATGTATATACCAAGACCGCCGATCTGTCTTTCATCGGCAGGAAGACTGACATCGGGATCAGGTTTTTTAAGAGGATCGTAGGGAGTACCGTTATCTTCAAAAGAAACAACTGCTTGACCATCACATACGCCGCACTTTATAAGCACATCTCCCTCCTCGGGAAAATATGCATAATGAGCTACATTTACATAGATCTCTTCCACAGCACTGTCTATCTGCATCTGTATTTTTCTTGGACAATCATTATTCTCAAGTATGGTGTTTATAAACGCTAATACATTTTCCAGATTAATATCTGCTGCTTTTATATTCATAGCTTCCATTTATTTTTCCTCCTTACCATAGTAAGTAAACCCAAGCATAGTCAGATCATCAAATTTCGGAGCATCTCCAACAAAGCTGTCAACAGCCTCCTTCACATTACATAAAAGATCATGTGTATTGTTCTCCTTACACCTATTCAGTGCCTCAAGCATCCTGTCTGTACCGAACAGCTGATCATTTCCATTCGTTGCCTCAGGTACACCATCAGTATAAACAAAGAGAGTATCTCCATGATTCAATTCAAATCCGTGTTCCATGAAGGTCATACCGCTTACTGTTGCAACAGCAGGTGAATGACGATACTTTACCAGTTCAAATTTTCCATTCTTTCGTCTGACCGCAGGATGCTCATGACCTGCATTTGCAGCCATGCCTTTACCGGTACTTATATCTATTATTGCTAACCAGACAGTCACAAAAAGCTCTGCGTCATTTCCTTCACACAGCTGATCATTTACCTTGGCAAGTATCTTAGAAGGGCTATACTCCCCTGAAAGGGCGCAATTCTTAATAAGTGTCTTGGCGATCACCATGAAAAGTGCAGCCGGGACGCCCTTTCCCGATACATCCGCCATTACCATTGCCAGATGATCATCGTCCAAAAAGAAAAAGTCATAAAAATCCCCACCTACCTCCTTAGCAGGAGTCATTGAAGCATATATATCAAATTCGGATCTTCCGGGAAAAGCAGGAAAAATCGTAGGCAGCATATCTGCCTGTATCCGTGTGGCTACATTCAGTTCAGCTCCGATACGCTCTTTTTCAGCAGTGATCCGTGTGATCTCGGAAATATATTCCCGGGTTCGCTTGGACAGGGTTGTAAGGGTCTCTGCCAATACCTGTATCTCATCTCCTGTTTTGTAGGTATCCTCCATATCAAAGTCCAGGTCTTTACCATTTATCTCACAAATACGCCTGGTCATTCGCTCTATTGGTCTGACTATTTTTCCTGCCACAACAAGAGCACCGATTATACCAAGAATAAATATTACAGATATCATTATAATAGTGGTTTTCTTTGAATTACCGGCACCCTCATCAAATCTTGCAGTAGCATCGGAGTTTATCTTGTCATATTCCGTAAGCAACATCTGTGCCGGTTTCTCTGTCAGATCCTTTTCAATAAATGAGATAACTGCCCACCCAACAGTATTCATGGGAGCACCGGCCATATAGTATTCCTTATCCTCTGCATTAACTATAGTAAGCTGTGTCCGATCAGACAATGCTGAATCAACAAATTCGGCTAACTCATCATTATCGCTTTCACGAAGATCATCTGCCATATCCGAGGTTTCAACCTTGAACACACTATTGTTTTTAGGAGCAAATATTACCTGACCTTCATTATTTATTACACATATTCCGCCATTCTCATTGGAGGATTTACCAACATATTCCTCCATTGCATTGAGAAACAGATCACACCCTACAACACCTACCAGCTTTCCCTTCAGGTAAACAGGAGCTACACATTCTACACCAATATTGTCTGTATAGGTATCCTTTTCAATACCAGTAAAGCATAGCTCTCCCATTTCAGCTGCCAGTTTATACCAGGGTCTTTCACGTACAGGGAAAGGCATTATTTTTCCATTTTCATCAAATTTTTCTGTTGGTCTGTCATCAATACAAAGAAGGGTGCCATCTGAAAGTCCGATAAAACAATTGCTCAGGTATTCCGAATTACTGCACATAGCGATCATGGTATCGCTCATATGTGCAACTGTACCAAGATAAGCGGATTTTTTATAGTTTACTCCCTGCTCACAAAGTACCTGGGCAGATAGCTTACCCTCATTGGCTTTGTTTGGCGGAAATACAGTATAAGGCAAAAATCCGTCCTTATGCTCCAGCAAACCTGTAGCAAGACTTTGAAGTGTTGCCACATCAGTTTTAAGATCAAGGAACATATCATCGGCAATATATGCCTGTAATGCATTTGTTTTTGTCATGGCATCTCCTACAACAGAATGCATGATATCCCCTGAAACATTCCTTATCGCATTCTGCTGATCGGTATCCGCAGTTCTTACCACATTGCTCAGCTGCTTGCCCTGATAAAGTGATACACCTGTAAATACACCAATAAGAGCCAACAGAAAGACCAATACCAACGCAAGGATCTTGTGATGAAGTCCACCCAGCTTGATACCGAATATCTTTTTCATTATCTATCACTCCTTTGCCTTCCCGTTACCCTAAAACATACGGGCAAAAAAACTTGTATAAAGTAAGCCTGCTACAGGGAGTATGTTCTGTTTTTCCAATGTTTTTCAATGAAAGAGAACAACGGTCTGAAAGCCAGATCATAGATCATGTTCAATAAAAAGCTGATTATATATATAACCGCCGTACTGCAAATAATATGAAGTATCAATAATCCCGTATTGCCTGTTACATATTTGCGTATACCGCAATACTCCAAAAGATTTACATGAATAAGATATGAAGGGAAGGAAGCAGCTGCAAGTCTGTTTATTACTTTATTGTTTCCTATTTTTAGATTTTTGAAAATCATAAATGCAAGAACAGCTTCAATTATTACAAGAGGATTTTCATAATTCCAGACAATAGTATAATAAATAGGATCCCCTGTGATCAGCTTATCAAGATAAGTAAGTCCGAAAATTACAGCAGCATCAATAAAGAACAAAAGTACAAGCTTTCCGGTACTGTTTTTGATGCCTTTATCCTCACGATCTCTCAGCCAGCAGCCCAGCAGATACATTAGCACAAAATTTACTATAGTGTACCCGGCCTGTGAGCCTTCAAGTCCTACCGTGCTTGCTCCCATCAATTTATCATCTGCAAGCTTTTTGAGCATATCAGGAATGAATGCGTATACTGCAAATAAACCGATCCATATAATTAACAGTATATTCTTGTTCCTGTCATCCAGGCGCTTCCACACAAGGTTGATATACGGTGATATGAGATAAAGTGCAATATATACAAATACAAACCAATAAGTGGGGGTAAGATAATTCAGAATCACATTAAAGCTTATATTGTTTCCCTTTGACAGCTCCTTTACAAGGCAGAAAATCGTTTCCCAGACTATCAGCTGTGTCAGCAGACCTATAGGCTTGAGAAGATCACGTTTCATTGAATCTCTCATAAAGAATCCGGATATAAGTACATAAAGATTTACCGCACATATAGTTACCGACTCCAATATAGTCATTATCATCTGATTTAAACTACCATCATTGACTGCATCATATCCTCCGCCTATACGAGCATTATTATAATGAAGTACTATTACACCGCAAGCTGCAAGGATCCTCAGCAATTCAATATTTGAATCTCTTAATTTCCTGTTTGACATGATACACCTCTTTAAAGAACAATATATTTAAGGCAACACCGCACAAAGACCGCTTGGAAGCTTTGCACGTCATCCGCCAGTGTTTCACCAAATCTTTGACGACAGTTTTT
>CACZQG010000119.1 GCA_902783235.1 uncultured Ruminococcus sp. | reverse complement strand
CGGAGACGGTGGGATTCGAACCCACGGCCCTCAAGGGGTATCATGATTTCGAGTCATGTCCGTTATGACCACTTCGATACGTCTCCATTACAACTATTTTATTATAACATATATGTAATAAAAAATCAAGAGCTATTTTTACAAATTATAAAGAATATTTCTGCATATTTTTTCCTTTTATTTGCTTGACTTAAACCTTTTCAAGTGATATACTATATAAGTAGAAAAACATATGATAAATAGTGTCGGTATAGGCAGTATACCGATTGGATATAGAAAAAGAGGAATATATGAATAATACTTATAATAGAAGACGCAGAAGCCGTGGCTCACGAAGCTCTATGCTTCCTGTCCTTATCGGGCTGGGAGTACTTGCCGTCATTATAGTGTTTGCCGTGATTTTACTTTCACGGAAGGATGATGACACTATGAATAAGCTAAATGCGGCTTACGAGTCATCAAACTCTGCCAATGGGAATGAAAATGGGGAAGATAATACAGAACCAACAGAAAAGACAGTCAAGCTTCCGGAAAACCTGGGACTGAAAGCTGATGACATTTACAGCAGCAGTGCATTACTGACTGATATGGATGGGAATGTTTTATTCAGCGTTGATCCGGATTCAAAGCAGTATCCTGCTTCACTTTCAAAGATCATGACGGCTATACTGGCAATAGAGAATATAGATGATCTGAAAAAAATGACCACTGTCCCTTCATCCATATTCGACTATATTACCGCTCAGGATGCATCAGTAGCCGGATTCTCCCCAAATGAAAGTGTTTGCTACTTTGATCTCCTGTACGGCACGCTTCTTTCAAGCGGTGCGGAATGCTGCCTGACACTGGCAAATGATGTAGCAGGCTCGGAGGAAGCTTTTGTAGAGATGATGAATACCAAAGCATCGGAATTGGGAATGTCAGGTACTCATTTTACTAATGTATGCGGACTTCATGACAGCGAGCTTTATTCAACTGCTTCCGATATGAATAAGCTTCTGTGCTATGCATTGAAAAACGAAGAGTTTAAAAAGATTTTTACCACATCCAGCAAAAAAGCACTCTCATCTATGCACACAGACGGTCTGACGCTTGTGAGCACTATGTTTTCAGCCATGAGCTCACCTGATTTCAGAGGCGGTAAGATCATGGGCGGTAAGACCGGTTATACAGATGAGGCAGGACTTTGCCTTGCTTCTATGGCAGAGATCGATGGTAAGGAGTATATACTGGTCACTATGGGTGCTTTAGGCTCTCATATTACTGAGCCCTATCATGTATACGATGCAGTTAAGGTCTATGAAACTCTGGCGAATGGCGGACCTCTTCCCGAGGAACCCACAAAGAAAACAGAGATCCCGGACAATACAAGAAATGTTCCCGGTGATTTTGATAACGGCAGTGCTGCAAAGGATCATTATGTTGAGGAAGAAAGCAGCAATGATTATAATGAAAGCAGCTACAGCTATGAGGAAAGCTATTACAACGAGAGCAGCGAGGAAGTATACGAGGAGCCTGCATCAGAGGAATCGGTAGATGATCCTCCGGAAGAGCTTGCTCCGGAAGCCACGGTACCCGGTGCTGCTCCTGACAGCCCGTTTGATCCCCCGGCAGTAGAGGATCCCAATAATCCGGCGGCAGGATAAATATAGCGCACAGGATGTCCCGGCGATGACATAGGATTTTAGCCATAGTATTTTTGATGATCCTTCAAAAATACTATGGCTTTTTTCAATAAGGGGCATCGCCCCGTCATGGGGCGAACGACTTAGGGCATTTGCCCCTTAGGGTTTCAGTGGGGGATAGAATCCTCCACTGAAAGACTAAGATGACCGCCGCCATTGATGTGGGGGGACATAATCTGACGCACAATCTTTGTGCGGTGTTTCCTTAAAAAAAGCTGCCATCCAGGGATAGCAGCCGGTTGATTAATTCAGTTTAATGTTGGTGAAGGAAACCTTGGTATCCTTGGAACGCTCATGAACTCTGCTGCTCTTTTGGGGAGAGATACACTTTGCAAGTTCGGAACAAACGGAATTCATAGCAGATGATGTTACGATAACATTGTTTAACAATTCTGTTTTACTCATAAAAATTCTCCATACTTTGTTATAAGATTTAAATAAGTTATATGACCATGCCGCATATACACGCCACCTCTCAAAAGATGGGGATATGATCAGGAGCAAAGCCCCTTGCGGCAATTTAAAAATTATAGCAAACGTTGAATCCTTTCCGATGTTTACTATGTATAGTCATATTTTACCATGATATATAAGTTTTGTCAAGATGAAAATTTTAAGGAAAAATCAAAAAATCGCACAAAGCCGACAGGCGTTTTTGTACGGTGCAGCCTTACTTGCTTTCGGTGGTATAAAAAGAAACCGTATAAAGCCATAAAATCTGCTTTATACGGTGTTGTCTCAGATACCCAGAAATTCTTTAAAGTTTTCAGAGAGAATACGTTTATTATCCTGTGATGAAAACCCCAGCTCAAAAAATGCTGACAATTCGGTGTAATGTGACCACATTGGAAAATCCGAACCCCAAAAGCAATTTTCTGTACCGTATTTTTCAATAAGCTCACGGGATCTTTTCCTTGTCATAAATGCAAAGGTACTGCTTATATCAAATTTTACATTTTCAAGCCCGGCAAGGAGCTGTTCTGCTTCCTCCCAATGCCTGTAGCCTCCCAGATGTGCGGCGATCATCCTGAGCTTTGGAAAATTCCGGTGTATATTGGCAATACGTTCAGGCAGCGAATGCTTTGATACCGGATCACCGCAATGTATCAGAAGAGGAAGCTGTCCCTCTATTATTTCATATATTTCAAAAGCCTTTTTAGAATCTGCATCAAATTTTTGCAGATCGGGATGGAGCTTTACTCCTTTGAGTCCCAGGCGTTTTAAGTATTCAATATCCCTCTCAATGTCCTCTGAATCGGGATGTACAGTTCCAAATCCGATAAAGGACGGATATTCTTCACAACAGGAATGAATAAAACTGTTTATGGAAGCTGCCTGCTGCGGTTTGGTGGCTGCTGAGCAAACAAGGTAATTCTTAACATTGATCCTGCTTCCGCTTTCAATAAGCTCCCTGCTTGTTCCGCTGCTTTTCATATTTATACCGTAAAAGCTGCCTATATTATCTGAAGCCGCCCTGGCGATATTATCGGGAAATATATGGGCGTGAGCATCTATTATCTCATATTGTTCAAGTTCTTCTCTTTCCATAGATCATTTCTCCAACCGGATTTATTGATGTTCCAATTAAATCTTGAAGATTTATGCGAAGAATATGCCCCAAGGGCATTTGCATTTCTATCCAAATCAAAGATTTGG
>CACZQG010000118.1 GCA_902783235.1 uncultured Ruminococcus sp. | reverse complement strand
GAAATGCTGAAACAAAAACTAACATAAAAAGAAAAACCATCCGTAAGCAAGTAAAAAAACAAGTTCTAAAACAAATACTAACAAATAAAACAGAACCATCCGGAAGCAAATCAAAAAGCAAATTCTAAAAAAGAATTACAAATTATAAATTTAAAATTATGAATTATTATCCTGCCTTAATAAAAGGATTGCAAATGAATGGGAGTTACTATGGACAGAAAAAGACAGATCAGGATATATATATGTTTTGCTTTTCTTGGAGTATTGACATTATTGTTTTTTGTACTCAACATACTTTTGGGCGGCACTTCCTTTACTCCCTTGCAGCTTTTTGATATTCTCACCGGGAACAGCAGCGAAACTGCGTACAAGGTCATTATGGATATAAGACTGCCCAGGGCTGCCGCAGGAATGCTTCTGGGGGGTGCCCTTTCGGTATCCGGTTTTATGCTCCAGACCTTCTTTAATAATCCCATTGCAGGTCCCTTTGTACTGGGTATCTCCTCCGGGGCTAAGCTTACCGTGGCACTTGCCATGATATTCACCCTTCAGCATGGGATAATCCTCAATTCCGCTATGCTTGTGGGTGCTTCCTTTGCAGGCTCTCTATTATCTATGGGAGCGATCCTTTTGATCTCCGGCAAAATAAAGAATATGGCACAGCTTATTATCGGAGGTATAATGATAGGATATATCTGCTCTGCGGTGACTGAGCTTATCGTCACCTTTGCGGATGATTCAAATATTGTAAATCTTCACAACTGGTCAATGGGAAGCTTTTCGGGAACAGATCACGGCGATCTGCTGGTGATAGCCATTATTACCCTTTTGGGCTGCGGTGCTGCATTTATGCTTTCAAAGCCTATGGGAGCGTATCAGTTAGGGGAGTCATATGCAGAGAATATGGGAGTGAATATCCGTTTTTTCAAGGCAGGACTGATTTTATTGTCCAGTCTTCTTTCAGCCTGCGTGACCGCCTTTGCAGGCCCTGTTTCCTTTGTGGGAGTGGCTGTTCCCCATCTTATGAAGGGACTGTTTGCCACATCAAAGCCTATTATTATAATTCCGGCTTCCTTTGTGGGAGGCGGAGCGTTCTGCCTTATGTGTGATCTGCTGGCAAGGACTGTTTTTGCTCCCACCGAGCTGAGTATAAGTACGGTAACGGCTGTATTTGGTGCTCCTGTGGTACTGGCTGTAATGATAAAGGGCAGGAGCCGGAAGGGGAGTCATTGATATGGAAGTGCTTTTGTCATCCCGTGATATGTCCGTGGGCTATGAAAAAAAGGTAGTAGTGGATGGAATTACCTTTACAGTCAGACCGGGTGAGATATTGACTCTTATCGGTGCAAACGGTTCGGGAAAATCAACCATACTTAAAACCATAACATCCCTTCTTCCTGTAGTATCAGGCAATGTATATATTGATGATAAGGATATGGCAATGCTGTCTCAGCATGATATAGCACAGGTCATATCCGCCATGTATACAAGCAGACTTACCTCTGAGCGCATGACCTGCTATGAGGTGGTGGCAACAGGAAGATATCCCTATACGGGAAGGTTCGGGATACTTTCCGAGGATGACAGGAGGATAGTGTGGGAAGCTATGGAAATGGCGGCAGTTACACATCTTGCGGAAACCGATTTTAATCTTATAAGTGATGGTCAGCGTCAGATAGTCATGCTTGCCCGTGCTCTGGCACAGCAGCCGCTGATACTGGTGCTTGATGAGCCTACCTCATTCCTGGATATAAATAATAAGCTGCGTCTGCTTTCACTGTTGAGAAAGCTTTCAACAGAGAAGGGCATAGGGGTGGTACAGTCCCTTCACGAGCTTGACCTGGCACAGAGGTTTTCAGACAAGCTGCTGTGCATAAAGAATGGTAAAGCTGACAGGTTCGGTACTCCCGATGAGATCTTTTCGGGAGAATACATTTCCCGTCTTTATGATATAGACAAGGGTGTATTTATTCCTGAGTTTGGCATCTGTGAATCGGAAAAGCCCTCAGGCATCCCTGAGATTTTTGTTATCGGGGGCGGCGGCGCAGGTATACCTGTTTACAGGGAACTGGCAAGGCAGGGTACACCATTTATTGCAGGCATTATTTTTGAAAATGATATTGACTATCCCATTGCAAAGGCACTTGCTGCTGCGGTGATATCCGAAAAAGCATTTGAGCCCATTGGTCTGTCAGCTCTTAACAAGGCTGAAAAGATCATTACACACTGTAAAAGGATAATATGCACAAGAAAAAGCTTCGGCGGTCTGGATGACCCGATAGTGGATCTTATAGGTTACGCCGAGGATAATGGAATACATATAGACTATATATGAAAGGAATAATCATCATGATACATATTTACAGCGGAGATGGTAAGGGCAAGACCACGGCTGTCGTAGGTCTTGCAGTAAGAGCGGCAGGAGCAGGAATGCGAGTTTATTTTTACCAGTTTCTTAAAAACGGCAGTTCATCGGAAATATCCATGCTGGAAAGCCTTCGTGGGGTAACTGTCCGCTGCTGTCGTAATTGCAGCAAATTTACCTCCCAGCTGAATGATGAGGAGAAAGCAGCCGTTACAGCAGAGCAAAACTCAATGCTTATTGAGATAAAAAATCTTATTAATAGTCATGGCGCTGACCTGATAATAATAGATGAATTTATTGATGCATACAATAAGCAGCTTGTGGACAGACTTTTTGCTGAGGTCATGCTTAAAGAGTTCCCCAGCGGTATGGAGCTTGCCATGACCGGCAGAGAGCCTACCCCCTTCCTGTGCCGCCTCGCCGATTATCATAGCGAGATCAAAGCAGTAAAACACCCTTTTGAAAACGGTATGAGATCACGCAGAGGTATTGAGTATTGATTCTTTTATTTTTTATTCTTATTATTTTAAACGCTTTTTTGAAAAAAAGCTTGGCAAAAAACTTTTAGTTTCGCTCATACTCTTTTGCGTTAGGCAGTGGTGAGCTCGAAGAGCAGCTATAAGGCGTAAATGGGTCTTATATTTGATAGAAACGCTCAACCCCCGACCCGTGGAATGGGTCGGGGGTTGAGCGTTTCCGTCAAATATAAACCCCTTCATGCTTTAAAGCTGCTCTTCGAGCATATAGCCGCAATTACAGTGGAAGTATGAGCGAAATTAAAAGTCTTTGCCAAGCTTTCTTCAGAAAGCGACCCTATTATTCTTTAAATAAGCAGATCTATTGCTTTTTTAAGCTGGGGATCCTTGGTTATATCGGGGGCGGAGATATCCACGCCCTCGGGGAGCTTTACCTCATAGTCGGGAGTAAGACCTATCTCATGGTAGCATTCAGACTTTGTTGTTCTGTACTTTGCAACTGTAAGCTTCATGGCACCGCCGTTTGACATGGTGAAGGTATCCTGCATGATACCCTTGCCGAAGGTTTTTTCACCTACCAGCTGTGCCTTTCCGAAATCTCTCAGGGCAGCTGCAAAAAGCTCTGCTGCGCTGGCAGAATTGCCGTTTACAATGACAGTCATAGGCATCTGTATCTCCATGCTGTCAGATCTGCATATAGTTTTAACCGAACCATCTCTGAACTCGGCTACGGCAATATCTCCTTCGGGCAAAAGAGGATCCAGGCATTTTTCACAGGTGTTCACCATGCCTCCGCCGTTGTCTCTTACATCAAATATGATGCCCTCAGACTTATCTTCAATGGCTTGCTTCATTGCTTCAAGAAACTGCTTAGCAGTTACCTCCTTGAAGTTTTTAATCTTTATGTAGCCAATTTTGTTCTGCAAGGGGGTGTATTCCACTGTGACCGATTCTATCACCTTGCGAAGGAGTTTCTTTTCAATTTCAACTCCGTCACGGGATATGGTCATCTCAAATTCGGTATTATCTTCTCCACGGATATACTCAATGAGCTTTTCAAAATCCATGTTGTTTACCTTTACTCCCGAAACTGATACTATTACATCTCCCACTTGAAGATCGGCGTCATGTGCCGGAGACTCCTCATTTACCTCTGCAATTATATAGTCACCGTTTTTATCCTGTGTTACAGACACACCAATACCTACAAGGGAGCCTCTGTTGCTGATTATCTGTTCATTAAGCTCCTTGGGTGTCATATATGCAGAATAAGGATCATCAAGTCCCACTGCCATCCCCTTCAGGGCAGTAGACAGATATTCTGTGTCGGCAGCGTCCTTATAGAAATACTTCTCTATTATATTTTTTGCTTCCAGATAATCATAAACATCCTTTGAAGTGAACTTTGAAAAGTTTATCATAAGCAAAGTACCTGTGATAAGCGTACCTGTCAGAAGTCCGATAAGAGAGGGGAGTACCGATAGCTGGATCTTTCTTTTTGTTTTAATTTTCATTTTGTTTATCCCTGTATTCATGTGAATTCGTTTAATACTAAAACCCAATTAAAGGGGAATGTAAGGACAGCTATATTAAAAAAATTATCATTTCAGCAGCTCTTCGAGCTTAAAGCTGCAATTACATTGGAAGTATGAGCGAAATTAAAAGTTTTTGGCTAAGCCTTTTTTCAAAAAGGCGTGCGAAACTAAAATTTTTTGGTTAAGCCTTTTTGAAAAAGCCGTCCATAAAGGAATTACTGCTTTCAGCAGCTCTTCGAGCTTAAAGCTGCAATTACATTGGAAGTATGAGCGAAACTAAAAGTTTTTGGCTAAGCCTTTTTTCAAAAAGGCGTGCGAAACTAAAAGCTTTTGCCAAGCTTTTCTCGAAAAGCGTGCTTTGATCTTTTTATCAGATATTAGTCCTAAAGAAAACAGGACAGAAGATTCTGCCCTGCATGATGTCTTAGACGTAATTACACGGATCTTCCTTTGAGCCGTTTACAATGACCTCAAAGTGGAGATGAGCACCAGTTGACCAGCCGGTAGAGCCTGCTGCACCGATGACCTCTCCTCTGGAGACTGTCTGTCCCAGTGAAACGCTTGCATAGCTAAGATGTCCGTAGACTGTTACCATGCCGTTTCCGTGGTCTATCATTATGTAGTTACCGTAACCGCCGCCGCAGCCGCAGCTGCTGTCCTTACCATAGTTATGGTCGCAGCTGTTATTTACATTGATAACAGTACCGCTGTCAGCTGCATATACAGATGCACCCATTGTATTACCGTTGGAAATATCTATACCGCCGTGGAAGCTGCCCCATCTGGAGCCGTAGTAGCTGGATATACCGTAAGCTGCACAAGGCCAGCAAAGGGAGCCTGTACCTGTTGCGCTTCCGTTGCCGCTGTAGCTTTCCTCACTTTCATCGTTGGAGGAGCTGTCGTCACTGTCATCACTGTAGCTGTCATCTTCCTCATAGCTGTCGTCATCATCGCTGCTGCTGCCGGATGATGATGAGGAGGAAGAGGATGATGATGAGGAGGATGATGAGGAGGAAGAGGATGAGCTTTTAGCTGCCGCCGCAGCCGCTGCTGCTGCTGCCAATTGATTGATCTTATCCTTTTCCGCATCCAGAGCTGCATTATTTGCCTCATACTGATCAATATTACCCTGAGCAGCATTCATTCTTGCCTGCTGTTCATCAATAAACTGATCGGATTCCTGGTACTCTGCATTCAGGTCGTTAAGAGCCGATTTGAATTCATCTCTGCTTGCTTCCTGTTCAGCAAGCTGATCGTTCAGCTCGTTTGTTTCGATATCAAGCTGAGTTTTGGCTTCCTCATACTGTTCAAGCTGTGTTTTCAGTGAATTGATAAGCTCGTTATCATACTTTGATATCTGTGATATAAGCTCCATTTTAGAAAGTGCATCATAAAAATCCGTTGCACCTACCAGAGCTGATGCAAGGCTGTCATTGCCGTTTACATACATAGCACACAGTCTTTGCTTGAACTGCTCCTTACCAATGCCTATATCCTTCTGTTTTTTCTTTATGTCCTTTTTAAGACTGTTGATCTTTTCATTTGTCTCATCTATCCTGCCGTTGAGCTCATTTATCTTGGAGCTGATAATGTCAAGATTCTGAGTCTGGATATCTATTTTATCCTGTATAAGCTGTTTTTTATATTTAGCATTTGCAATATCATCTTCCAGTTCGCTGATCTCATTTTCAAGCTTTGCAATTGCTGCGTTGTTCTCTGCCTTTTCGTCTTCAAGGTCTGACAGGGTCTTAGCCATTACACTGGTATAACCGTGGTTATTCACATAAGTAAAGCTTCCGCCCACCATAACAGCACACATTACAATTGCTGCTGCTTTCATTTTTTTGAATCTGATATTCATAAATTCGCCGTATCTCCTCTACGGCTTTCACACCACCAATCTAAAGTTTATTCACACCTCTTGTTACAGGTATGTAACTATTATAACATATCTTTGTAATGATTTCAAGTTGTAATTATGACAGTTCTGTGAAAAAATAGAGGCACAACTTGTTTATATCATACATCAAGATGCTTTCTTGTACTGAATACACTTCCCAAAGCACCTATCAATGCTCCTGCCAATGCATAAATAACAGCGACCTTAATAGCGATCTTTCCAAAGGGGATAATACTTCCCACGCCTATAACGTTAAGAAGATTTACCTCATGAGTGAGAAGATCCACCACTGCATCATATCCTATCCAGGTGATGATCGTTGCTATAACACCGGCGACCGCACCTGTTACCATGCCTTCTACAAAGAAGGGGAAGCGTATGAACGCATTTGTAGCACCAACGTACTTCATAATGCTTATTTCGTTTCGTCTTGCAAAAACAGATGCCTTTGTGGTATTTGAGATAATTACCATTGAAACTATTGCCAGGGCAATAATAACAGCACTTGCCACCCAGGTAATGATATTTCTGATCTCCGAGAGTACGTTTACAAAGTCATAGGGAGCTCTGATCTTGAGTATATTATCTATTTCCTTCATTAAGGTTACTGTTTCAGCAGTATGGGAAATATCCTTTATTCTAAGGCGGAAGGAATCGGGAAGGGGATTATCCGTTCCCAGTGAATCGAAAACATCTGCATATTCCTTCATGCTCTCCTTCATATCCTCCATAGCCTTTTCCTTGGAGTAGAAGGTGATATTTTCAATGTTATCCATCTGTTCCAGCTTTGACTGTACCTGTTCGGTCTGCTCCTGAGTTATATCGGTATTGAGGAATACGATCACCTCGTTTTTATCCTCGATACCGCCTATCATAGAATCCAGATTCATAAACAGCAGTACCGATACACCCACCAGAAGTATAGACACCAGGAGGACGCAGAATGAAGCAAAAGCCATCATTCGGTTTTTCCATATATTTTCCAGACCCTGACGTGTCAGGTATCTTACACCGCTAAGCTTCATTTACACCTCCGATCACCTCGTCAAACACTACCTCACCGGAGTTTATATTGATTATTCTTCCGCCGAAGTGACGTACAAGGTCATGTTCATGTGTTACCATAAGTATTGTTGTACCGCATTCGTTGATACCCTTCAAAAGCTCAACTATCTCATAGGAAAGCTCAGGGTCGATATTTCCTGTAGGCTCATCTGCTATTATCAGCTGAGGATCGTTTACCAAAGCTCTTGCAATGGCAACTCTCTGCTGTTCGCCGCCGGAAAGCTGATTTGGATAAGCATTTGCTTTTTCCTGAAGACCTACCAGACTGATAACATACGGTACACGTTTTCTTATATATTTTCTGGGAGCATCAATAACTCTCAGTACGAATGCAATGTTCTCGTACACGGTCATTGTGGGGATAAGTCTGAAATCCTGGAACACAAAGCCGATAGTACGGCGAAATTCCGGGATCTTCTTTTTTCTGAGCTTAGTGAGATTACAGCCGTTGACCATAACAACGCCGCTTGTTGCATCTATTTCCTTGAGGATCAGCTTTATGAGGGTACTTTTTCCCGCACCCGATGAACCTACAACAAATGCAAAGTCCCCGTCATTGATCCGCAGACTAACATTGTTGAGAGCATCAACGCCTGTTGAGTAAGTAACTGATACATTTTTCAGTTCTACCAAAAGAACACCTTCTTTCTGATTTTTTCAAGGATCCGTTTTATAGTAAACCGCAGGATCTTCCGCTGTTTACTATTTGCCTGTCCGCAGAGAGCAAAATGATATGAGCGCATAGCTGTACTCAGCGGTCACTTTAATGCTGCACTGTATGTGCGGCAAATGCTCTATCAGAATTTCATGGGGTTAGCTGACAGATATTTCTTTACCATAAGAGCTATTTTGAATATTATAGCATGATCGAATTCACGAAGATCAAGTCCTGTAAGCTTTTTGATCTTTTCAAGTCTGTATACCAGAGTATTTCTGTGTACGAACAGCTTTCTTGAGGTTTCGGAAACGTTCAGGTTGTTTTCAAAGAATTTCTGTATGGTAAAGAGTGTTTCGTGATCCAGTGATTCTATGCTGCCTCTTTTGAATACCTCATGAAGGAAGGTAGAGCAAAGTGTTGTGGGAAGATGATAAATAAGTCTTGCAATACCCAGATTGTCATAGCTTATGATATTCTTGTCGGTATCGAATACCTTTCCTACCTCCAGTGCCATCTGAGCTTCCTTGAAGGAGCGTGCCAGATCCTTGACACCTACTACTGTAGTACCGATACCCACATTTACTCTTGTATAGAACTCGCTGGAAAGTGTATCGGAAATAGAGCGTGCCAGCTTTTCCAGGTCTGAGGAATCAACGCTGTCCTTTATTTCCTTTACCAGAACGATATCTGTTTCTGTTATATTGAATACAAAGTCCTTGTTTTTGTCAGGGAACAGATTCTGTATTACATCATAAGCGGAAATGTCATTGGCTGAAACTATTCTTATAAGGAATACCACCGAGCTGATCTCCGCATTGAAGTGCAGCTCTCTTGCCTTTATAACGATATCACCGGGGAGAATATTGTCAAGTACAACATTTTTGATAAAGTTGTTCCTGTCATATTTTTCATCGTAATACTGCTTGATATTTGCAAGACTGATAGCCATAATGCTTGCATATTTTGCAGCATTATCATCAACGCCCTCAACGAAAACAGCATACTCAGGCTTTACTCTTGAACCAAAGGGCTTGTAGGTATAGCCATCTCTGATAAATATATCATGTGAGTCGCTCAGATCCAGTGATACGAATTCATTTGTAGTACCTACCTTTGTAAGATCGCTGCAGGCGATTATGGTAGCTGTCTCATCAACAACACCTATTACGGCATTTACTGCGTCCTTCATCTGGTGGACTAACCCTTGAAATAATCTGTTTGACATATTAACATTCCTTTCTGTTTCATAATTTTAAAGGCGAAGCCTAAATTATTCATAGATACAAATCGTACATAAAACCACTATATATTTTTATTGTATCATATTAGTTTGTACTAATTGTTAATAAATTATGAACAAACTCTTTTTGTTGTTAAAAATTCACAATGAGTAAAAAATAATCAAAATTTGCTACACAAAAATGTTGAATTTGACTAATAGCTGCTTTCTGATATTCTGTCAGACTGTATCACATTTTTTCGGGACAGGTTATTTTCATCATTGAAAGGGTATTTTTAAGTGCCTGTCTTACAGCCTTGCAAAGCATAAGTCTTGCCTTTTTAATATCATCGTTTTCTGCATTTTTTACCGAGCAGACATCATAGAATTTGTGGAACAGAGTAGCCAGCTCTACCGAATACTTGGTGATCTTTGCAGGATCGTAATTCAGGGCTGCCGCATCCACCTCTCCCGGAAGTGCTGCCAGCTGTCTTATAAGCTCTCTTTCACGGGGATCTTTAAGAAGTGTCAGCAGGGAGATCTGAGCATCATCCGCATCAAAGCCCTCTTCCTTCATGTTTGCCATAAGGCTGCATATCCTTGCGTGAGCATACTGTACATAGTATACCGGGTTCTGAGATGATTTTTCCACTGCCAGATCCAGGTCAAAATCAAAATGAGAATCAGGCTCTCTCAGATTAAAGAAGAATCTTGCCGCATCAATAGGTATCTCGTCAAGAAGGGTGGACAGGGTTATCGCCTTTCCGGAACGCTTGGAAAGCTTGTATTTTTCCCCGTTTCTCACCAGATTTACCATCTGCATTATAACTATTTCAAGCTTGTCCGGGTCAATACCCAGTGCCTGCAAAGCAGCCTTCATACGGGGGATATAACCGTGGTGGTCGGCACCGAATATGTCAATGGCTTTATTGAATCCACGGGTCACCAGCTTGTTGTAATGGTATGCGATATCAGGTACAAAGTAAGTCACCACGCCGTTGGCACGGATAAGTACTCTGTCCTTTTCATCTCCCAGCTTAGAGGAGCTGAACCACAATGCCCCATCCTGCTCATAGGTATATCCGCTTTGCTTGAGCTTTTCGATTATCTCGTCAACAGCACCGTTATTGTGAAGAGTGCTTTCCCTGAACCAGTTGTCATATTCTATACGGTATTTTTTCAGATCCCGTTCCAGTCCTGCAATATTTTTCGGCAGTGCATATTTCACAAGAGCATTTTTAATGGTCTCACGGCTGTTATCCGCAGCGAATCCGCCCTTTTCCCTGTAATAGTTGTATGCGTGTTCGATTATGTCCATACCCAGATAAACATCCTCCGGCATGGGAAAGCTATCGGTATCATCGTATATCCTCTTGCAGACGGCTTCCGTATCACCGCCGCATTCCTGTATTACAGCCTGTCCTTTTTCCTCGCATAGCTGTGAATAGCGAAGCTCCAGGGAACGACCGAATTTTTCTATCTGATTGCCTGCATCGTTTACGTAGAATTCACGCTGCACATCATATCCGGCACAGCTCATTATCTCTGCAAGACAGTCACCGATGGCACCGCCTCTTGCGTTGCCTATATGCATAGGACCCGTGGGGTTGGCGGATACATATTCCACCAGTACCTTCTCTCCCTTGCCGGTATTGGTGCATCCGTATTTATCCCCCTCCTTCAGGACTGCTGCTGCAGTATCCGCAAACCAGCTGCTGCTGAAAAAGAAATTGATAAATCCAGGACCTGCGATCTCCAGCTTTTCAAAGTAAGTACCCTCTGTTACAGCCTCCCTGACAATCAGCTCGGCAATTTTCCGTGGAGGCATTTTAAATGTCCTGGCTGATGCCATAGCTGCATTGGAAGCCATATCACCGTGGCTTTTGTCCGCAGGTATCTCTACTATAAAGCCGGGCATTGGCTCACCCGGAAGCTCACCTGATGCAACAAGTCTTCCCAACGCTCCCAGAATGATCTCTCTTGCCTGTTCCGAGGCGGTTTTAATAAGATCTGACAATTATTATCACCTTACCCTTCTCTTTGTATGGTCATAATGATCTCGTTGTCCGAGATATAACCTGAATTGATATCTATAGTATACTGCATATAGATAGTTCCTTTTTCTTCAATATGGTTTTCTATCACATGAGTAAATACACCTATATTCATGACACCGTAAGGGGTCTCGTAATGGCAGTGATGCTTTTTCCCTGTTTCCATCACCAGGTCGGAGACTGATGCTCCCGTTCGTGAAACAGAGGCATATTCACTTCCTCTTACGGTAATATTTGTAGTGGAGCCGGGGAAGCCTGTAGCCTCAGAGTCATCATAGGTGATACGGTAAAGACCGTCCTCGAAGCTCATTCGTCCCGAGGTGACAAGCTCGGTCTCCGATCTGTCTTCATAGACAGACTGAACACTTTTCATATTTATTATTACATTTTCTTCCACGCTTTAATCTCCCAGACTGCAGCTGAATACATCGCCCTCAACGGTATGTCCTAAAAAGCTTTTGGCATTTTCCTTGAACAGCTCAGTACTGTCGCTGACATAGAATGTATTGCTTCCTTTTTCCTCTCTGTCCGAGAACATATCCTGCTCCAGCAGGCAGTTGTATGCATACCTTGCGGCTTCTGCCCCGGAGGATATGAGCTTTACGCCCTCTCCCATAATATCTCCTATGATATCCTTTATAACAGGATAATGAGTGCAGCCAAGTATAAGGGTATCCACTCCCTCAGCCTTTATAGGAGCAAGATATTCCTCCGCCGCCAGTATGGTTATCTTGTTGTCCCGCTGTGTATAGCCGTTTTCCACCAGATGCACCAACAGGGGACAGGGGTTGCCGATTACCTGTATTTTCGGGTCGATAGCCTTGATAGCCTTTGCATAGGAGCCGCTTCTGATAGTGGCAGGAGTACCGATAACGCCTATCTTTTTATTTCTTGTAGCACCGCAGGCTGCCTTTGCTGCCGGAAGTATAACACCTGTAAAGGGCATATCCTTAACAGGCTTGCCCGTGCCTACTACCGAGCTTACAGTACCGCAGGCGGCGATTATCATTTTTATTTTGTGCTGTCTGAGAAAGGCGATATCCTCCTGTGCATATTTCATGACTGTTTCACGGCTGCGGCTGCCGTAGGGTACTCTGGCAGTGTCACCGAAGTAGATGATATTTTCATTTGGAAGCAGCTGATTCAGCTCCTTTACGGCTGTAAGTCCGCCTATGCCCGAATCAAATACGCCTATAGCGTCATTGTTCATTTGCCTTCTCCTTTAAGATGTTCTATCAGTAATTCTTATATGAGTTTTCTATAGCCTGTTCCAGAAGTTTATCTATAAGGTAGCCGTATGTCATTCCCACGTCTTCCATAAGCTTGGGGTACATACTTATGGAGGTGAAGCCCGGCATGGTATTTATCTCGTTTAAGACTATCTCCCCGTCATCTGTGAGGAAAAAGTCAACTCTTGCCAGACCCTTGCAGCCCATTGCCTTGTATGCCTCCAGAGCCACTGCTCTGAAATCCTTGACTCTTTCATAGGGGATGCGTGCAGGGATGTGAAGGGCAACGGAATTGTTTATGTATTTGGAATCATAATCGTAGAAATCATTGCTTTTTCCGATCTCGCCCACAAACGAAGCAAAGGGTGCGTCATAGCCGAACACAGCTACCTCCAGCTCCTGTCCCTTTATGAATTCCTCGATGATGACCTTGTTATCGTGAGAAAATGCGATCTTTATGGCTTCCTTCAGAGCCTGAAGATCATCTGCCTTGTTGATGCCTATAGAGGAGCCGCTGTTGGCAGGCTTTACAAACATGGGGAAGCCCAGCTCTTCTGCTATATCACGGCAGGCATCATCCAGGTGATTTATATTTCTGTGGTTGAGCATTTTCCATTTTGCGGTCTTTATACCATTATTATCCAGTACAGTATGTGTATAGGCTTTGTCCATACAGGCAGCTGATGACAGCAGACCACAGCCTACATAGGGTATCTTTGAAAGCTCCAGAAGTCCCTGGACAGTACCGTCCTCGCCGTTTTTTCCGTGGAGCACGGGGAATACAACGTCGATCTTCTTTAATGTATATTCGCCGTTTTCCATAATTATTATACCCTTGTGGAGAGGGTCGGGGGATATTACAGCAGAAGTGCAATCGGGATCCTTTTCCCATTCACCGCTTTCAATACCGCTTACATCTCCGGGGTAGTAAAGCCATCTGCCTTTTTTTGTGATACCGATACAGGTGACCCTGTATTTATCCTCCGGCATATTCCTGATAATGTTGCTTGCGGAAATGAGCGAAATATCATGCTCACTGGAAGCTCCGCCGAAAATAACTGCGACTTTGATCTTAGACATGATCACAACTCCTTAAATAATACTGATTCTCTTCATAAACTACACATTTTTTCTGAAATGTGGTATAAAGTGCTGAGCACACATTATGTATCACTATATTTTAACATATTTCGGTGAAAAATTCAAGTGCTTTTTTGTTAATTAATAAGTTTTTTTGAAAAAAATGCAGGAAAAAGGGTGAAAAACATGACACTGCCTCAACTGTTATACTGTATATAACTATTATATATCCCTTTTCTTAAAATGTTCTTAAAAAAGATAAAACATAATTGTAAAAAATATTTTTCTTCATTATGGACATAAGGGCTTGACTTTTTTTGTAATATATGCTATAATATTACTACCTCTTTCAGGGGTGCTTTTTTTGCGGTCTTATGAAGTATTGACCGTACATGACCCCCGAATGAGGGAGGCAAACAATTATTGTCCGTTAAAGTAGGAAAGCTTTATAAAACGGAAAAATCGTCAGGAGGTGCCGAAAATGAGAGTAAAGGTCACTTTAGCTTGTACTGAATGCAAGCAGCGCAATTACAACACAAAGAAGAACAAGAAGAATGATCCTGACAGACTTGAAATGAAAAAACATTGCAAGTTCTGTAAGAAACACACTCTTCACAAGGAAACTAAGTAACGGAGGTCAGTCTTATGGCAAAGGATACTAAGGAAAAGAAGACCGACGTTAAATCCAAGAAAAAACCCAACAGAATAGCTAAGTGGTTCAAGGAGCTGAGAAGCGAATTCAAAAAGGTCACCTGGCCCACAAGAAAAAAAGTGGTAAACAACACAACAGTTGTTATCATAACAATGGCACTGTCAAGTATTTTTGTAGGTGCTCTGGACTTCGGCCTTTTGAAGCTGTTCAGTTGGATACTGAATCTTGATCTTGGTTGATGCGGTTCGACGGGAGGTTTTTTAAATTATGTCAGAAGCAGCAAAATGGTATGTTGTCCACACCTATTCGGGATATGAGAACAAGGTCAAATCCAATATCGAAAGAGTAGTGGAAAACAGAAAGCTTCATGATCTTATCCAGGAGGTCAAGGTACCTACCGAAAGGGTAACTGAGATAACAGAAGGTAAGACAAAGGAAGTTGAAAGAAAAACTTATCCCGGTTATGTTCTGCTCAAAATGGTCTATACCGATGATTCATGGTATGTTGTCCGCAATACACGAGGGGTTACCGGCTTCGTAGGTCCCGGCTCAGAGCCTACACCGCTTTCAGAGGCAGAGGTAAGAGCATTGGGAGTGGATGTCCCGGCTGCTGTATCCCTTGATTTCAATGTAGGAGATCAGGTGCAGGTATGCGGTACTGCTATGGACGGCTTTGTCGGTGTAGTACAGGAGATCGACCTTGAGGGAGGCACAGTAAAGGTACTCGTTTCCATGTTCGGAAGAGATACTGAGGCTGCTTTGGCTCTCAATCAGGTAAGGAAGATCGAAGACTGATCTCAGATCGGTTTTAAGCATTGGCTTTATTCGTGGGAGAGGTAAAATCTTTAATTGCCTCGGTGTTACCACATTATTGGAGGTTCATTTATTATGGCACAGAAAGTAGTAGGCTATATTAAACTTCAGATCGCTGCAGGTAAGGCTACACCTGCTCCGCCGGTTGGTCCTGCACTTGGTCAGCACGGCGTAAACATCATGGCGTTCACAAAGGAATTCAACGAAAGAACAAAGAATGATATCGGTATGATAATCCCTGTTGTTATCACAGTATATGCAGACCGTTCATTCTCATTCATAACAAAAACTCCGCCGGCAGCAGTTCTTATCAAGAAGGCCTGCAACATTCAGAGCGGTTCAGGTGTTCCGAACAAGACGAAGGTTGCAAATATTACCCGTGATCAGGTCAGGAAGATTGCCGAG
>CACZQG010000117.1 GCA_902783235.1 uncultured Ruminococcus sp. | reverse complement strand
CTTTCCGACGCAGAAGTTCAGTATTTAGACAAGCAGAAAATTCAAGATTTAGTTGGGGGATCAATATTATCTTTATTATAATAATTCTTTGTAAAGGAGAAATGTATCATGTTTGAACAGTTCAAAAATGACAAGACTAAATACTTTGCATTGGGGGTATTGGCTGCCACTGCAGGAGTCAAGTTTTTAAAGAGCAAAATGTTTCACGATAACTGTGTAAAGGCTGTGGCACAGGGCATGAAGCTCCGTGAGGATGCTACTGCTTCAATTGCCAAGATCAAGGAGGATGCTGAGGATATCCGATTTGAGGCACAGCAGCAGCAAGCTTTTTCAAAGGAAATCGAAAGCTGATAGTATGAAGTTCAAAATAGTTTATGACAGGTATTCAAGACTGCGTGTCAGGGTAGGAGAGTACTTCATGGGAATCACACAGGCAAGAGGCGTGGAGGATGAGATCAACGCTCTTGATTATGTGGAAAAAGCAGAAGTAAACCATAAAAGCGGCAGTATACTTGTTATGTACAAGCAGGGACAGCGTGAGAAGGTGCTGGAATACATATCCTCTCTTGACAGAAGATCCCTTCCCGAAAGAGAGCTTACTCCGTCAGAGAGGGCAGATGAGAATTTCAAAAATAAACTGCTTTTTATGATAGTAAAGCGATTTGTAATGAAATTCGTACCAATGCCCATACGAACCGCATTTATATTCTTCAATGCGGCAAAATTTGTGTTGAAGGGTCTTGACTGTCTGATGCAGCTGGAAATGAAGGTGGAGATGCTGGACGCAGCTTCTATAGGAATATCCGTTGCAAGGGGTCAGCGTTCTACGGCATCTTCAATCATGTTCCTGTTAAAGCTGTCAGAGCTTCTTGAGGACTATACCAAGGAGCGTACACGCCTTGCACTGGAGGAGCAGCTATCACTTAATATTGACAGTGTATGGCTTGAAACTCCGGAAGGTGCTGAGGTTCAGGTCCCCTTTGACAAGGTGAAGGTGGGAGACAGGATAATCATACGCACAGGCAGTGTTATTCCCTTTGACGGAACAGTATGCAGTGAGGAGGCAATGGTAAATCAGTCAACTATGACAGGTGAATCAGAGCCGGTTCATAAAAAGGAAGGGGACAGTGTATTTGCAGGCTCTGTTGTGGAAGCAGGCAAGCTTACAGTAACTGTCAGAAGCCTTTCCGAGGACTCAAGATTACAGAAGATCGTCTCTCTCATTGATGAATCGGAGCAGCTTAAAGCAGGCATACAAAGCAATGCGGAAAGAATAGCAGACAGCATAGTGCCTTACAGCTTTCTGGGATTCGGACTTACCTATTTGCTTACGAGAAATATTACCAAGGCACTTTCTGTGCTTATGGTGGATTTCTCCTGTGCATTAAAGCTGTCAACTCCTATTTCTGTTATTTCAGCAATGCGTGAGGCTGCTGCTCATGGCTGTGTTGTAAAGGGCGGAAGATACCTGGAGGCGTTTGCCGAAGCAGACACTATCGTATTCGATAAAACAGGCACTCTTACAAAGGCTTGTCCCCAGGTAACGGATGTAGTCCCATTCAATGGCTTTGAAAGGGACTATGTTTTAAGAACTGCTGCTTGTCTGGAGGAGCATTTTCCTCACAGCGTTGCCAATGCGGTTGTGAAAAAAGCCTATGAGGAGGGTCTTCTTCATGAGGAAGAACACGCTCAGGTAGAGTACCTTGTGGCTCATGGCATAATTACCCACTACGAAGGCAAAAAAGCTATTATCGGTTCAGCACATTTTGTATTTGAGGATGAGCAGGTCCCGCTGACACAGGAAATAAAAGCGGTGATCGAAGAGAAAAGCCGTGACGGTTCAGCTATATTCCTGGCTGTTGGCGGTGTTCTGGCAGGTATGCTGGTCATAACCGATCCCCCCAGAGAGGATGCAGCGGAAATTATTCAGAAGCTGCGTGAACAGGGTATCAGCAGGATATGTATGCTTACGGGAGATGCTGAGACTGCTGCGAAGCGAGTGGCATCACAGCTGGGTATCGACACTTATAT
Organism: uncultured Ruminococcus sp.; assembly: GCA_902783235.1. Lineage (GTDB taxonomy): Bacteria > Bacillota > Clostridia > Oscillospirales > Ruminococcaceae > Porcipelethomonas. The sequence continues at coordinate 799 of CACZQG010000117.1, read as the reverse complement.
TTCCGGTGTCCTTCCCGAGGATAAATGTGAATTTATAAAGGAACAGCAGGCACAGGGAAGAAAGGTCATAATGATCGGTGATGGTATAAATGATACCCCTGCATTGTCGGCTGCCGATGTTTCTGTTGCCATGTGCGGCGGTTCGGATATTGCACGGGAGGTGGCAGATATCTCTCTTGGCAGTGATGATCTATCATCAGTTATAAAGCTGAGGGAGATCAGTACAGCTCTTATGAGCAGAATACGCTCAAACTATCACTTTATTGCCGGGTTCAATTCTGCTCTTATTATTCTGGGGGTTACAGGCTTACTGCCACCCTCTGCATCATCACTTATGCATAACGGCTCAACAATGCTCATTGCAGCCAAAAGCATGAGACCTTATCTACCCTGATAAACATATTGATCCCCCAACTAAATCATGAATTTTCTGCTTGTCTAAATACTGAACTTCTGCGTCGGAAATGCTGGCATATGTCAAAGAGATTTTGTGCAAGAAAATGGGAAATCTGCAAGCAGATGACGCACGATCTTTGTGCGGTATTGAATTAAAAGTCCCCGGAGCCAATACCATCAGGCAGGCTCCGGGGATTTTGATTCAGTAAATTACAATTTTTGTATCAAAGTACTGATATCTTTCCAAGGTTGAATTCAATCAACCTGGAAACATCCATGGAATTCAGGACATTATCCTTGTTGACATCTGCATTTGCTTTGGCAGTGTCATTTTTCAGATCGTATATGTTTGGATTGAGAACATACTTTGAAAGTGCGGTTACATCAGACAGACCTACAGCAT
>CACZQG010000116.1 GCA_902783235.1 uncultured Ruminococcus sp. | reverse complement strand
CATAAAGAAATGCCGAAACATTAACTATCATAAAAAGTAAAACCATACGGATACAATATAAAAAAATTCCAAAACATGAACCAATAAAACTAATAGAACACCACGGAAGCAATAAAAATGAGAAATTCCAAATAAGAATTATAAATTATGATTATAATATCATTTCAGCGAAAGCAATAGGGTATCGCTTTGCTTTTAGATATTGTCGGCTCTGCCGACACAATTGATTACGCATTACGCATTTGGCAAAGCGCATTTGGCAAAGCGCATTACGCATTAGAAAATTAGAAAATTAGAAAAAGCCGTCTTAAACTATAAAAACTATAAAAAATATAAAAACTATAATATATACAGGGGGAATAAATAATGAAAAGAAAGCTTATCAAAGCAATTACTGCTTCCGTTATATCGGCTGCAATGATGACCACGGCGATAACCGCCTCACTGCCCGCAAGTGCATTGGCACAGGAGACTCAGCTGTTGGGAGAAACCACCTTTGATTACAAGTGTTTCCCGTGGCAAACGGTGGAGACTGCCCCTGCCAGGCAGACCTTTTCTCTTGAAGACGGTACTCTTCATTTGAGAATACTGGTTGCCAAAGGAGAATCCGGGGAAAAATGGGATCTTCAGCTGCGTCACCGCAATCTGAGCTTCCGTAAGGGTCACACATATGAGGTGAAATTCAAAGCCAAGTCACGCCGTGACGGAATGGAGCTGGACACTCATATCGGAAACCTGTCCGGCACAGAGGAGTATTTCTGCATAAACGGCGAAGAAATGCAGATGGGTGCCGCTATGGGAGGAAACTGGGGCAAGCCCTGTATTCTTTCGGCAAATCTTTATAAGACCTTTTCCGGAAAATTCACCCCTACCGAGGATCTGGATAACGTTGAGTGGACCTTCCATTATGCCGATGGTAATCTTTATGCAGGAAATGCCATTGAAGGGGATGAGATCTGGTTTGATGAAATGAGCATCGTAGATCTGGATGAGACTACTGCTCCCGTATATGATTTTGGTTATACTCACCGTGATGCCGGCGGACTTGAAAATAACTATATATCCGTAAATCAGCTGGGTTACTTCCCGGATCTTGAAAAGAAAGCTACACTGGGAGATAATAAGGGAGATCTGATCCATAATGCAGGCAAAATTGAAATAGGGGATGAACCTCTGCCCTTTGAGCTGATAGATGCAAATACAGGCAAGCCGGTGTTTAAGGGAAAGACACAGCCTATGGGCGCAGATAGGGATTCGGGAGATAATGTACATATCATTGATTTTTCCAAGTATACCACCCCCGGCAGGTACTATCTGAGATGCGGTGAATGGCGCTCCTATGAATTTGATATATCCTCTGATATATACAGCAGAGCAGGACACAATATGCTCACCGATGCGGTGAATTATTTTTATCAGAACCGCTCGGGAGAAGACATAGAGTCGAAGTATATCACCTCCGGTGACAGGGATATGCTGGCACGTCAGGCTCGTGACGGCAGCAGCGAAACAGCAGTGGTGCAGAAGCAATGGGTAAGGTCCTATGCTGACAGTACAGAGGCAGCCGAAACATACAGATCAAAGGTCATCGACTCCCACGGAGGCTGGTATGATTCCGGGGATAATATCAACTACAGCAAGAGTGTAGTCAAGGGCGGCATTACCCTCTGGACACTGATGAATATGTACGAAAGGGCTGCCGATACTCAGAAGGGCAGGGAAAAATTCGGTGATGCTTCCGGTGCGGTGATAACTCCCGAGGGAAAAAATAAAATACCGGATATACTGGACGAATGCATAAATGAGCTTGATTTTATGAAACGCCTTGTGGTGGAGTCGGATGATCCTGTCTGGGGCAAATATGCAGGACTGGTCTATCATTGTGTTCAGGATCACAAATGGTCGGAGCTTGCTGCAAGACCCTTGGACTATATAGGCAATGATTATCAGATGGTCAGGATCGCAAAGCCGCCCACATTTGCCGCTACATTGAATTTTGCGGCTTGTGCGGCACAGGCTTCCAGGCTTCTGAAGGACTGTGCTCCGAAAAAAGCCCAGGAATACCTGAGTGCTGCAAAAGCCTCCTATGAGGCATTCAAGGAGCACTACCATGAATACACCTCAGACGAGGACATGAAGGTCTCACAGTATATACCCTATCACGATCTCTACGGCAATATTAATTTTGATGGTGATACAGAGGTGACGGATGAGTTTTACTGGGCAGCCTGTGAGCTGTTTGCAGCTACCGGAGATGAGGTATACGGCAATGATCTCAGGGCTTATAAGGATGCCTTCAAGGTAGAGCCAACGCTTTACACTGTCATTGACGATCCCTATAATACCATCAGCTCTTCCTACGGAGCAGGATTCTTTGCATTTGATACGCGCAACAGGGGGGCTTTGGGTTCTCTCTCACTCCTTTTGAATAAGGATAAGCTGGGGGATGGTCTGAAAGCTGATGAGCTGAAAAAACTGAGCAGCTCTGTTACCGAGGCAGCCGATAAGTATGTGGAAATGGAAAATAAGCAGGGTTACGGAATCCCCTATACATCATATGATGACTATTCATTTTCCTCATATGCAACAGATCCTTATATCAGCGGCTACGAGGAAGGCTCTGATGCAAGGGTAGTGAATAATGCTGTTATAATGGCTTATGCCTATGATCTGACAAAGGATACCGGCTATCTCAACGGTGCAGCCGGGGCTATGGATTATCTGCTGGGACGCAATCCTCTTGCCTTCTCGTTTATTACGGGCTACGGCTCCTATGGAGTAAAAAATCCCTATCACAGCTACTGGGCAAACAGTAAGGATCCCGAATTCCCCAAGGCTCCCCATGGAGTGCTTGTAGGGGGCCCCAATGCGTATCTTACAGACAACACTGTCCGTGGACTGGGATTTGTACCCGGCAGATCGTCAAATGCTTCACAGAGATGCTATGTGGATAATATTGAATCATGGTCAACCAATGCAACGGCTGTAGAGTGGAATTCCCCTCTTGCCTGGGTGGTATCCTTCCTGCAGGATGAGGGTACGGGAGGCGTTTATGTTCCCGAAAAGCCGGAAGCAACAACTCAGCCGGGCACTACCCAGCCCGTAACGACTGACCCTACAGATATTCGGGACAAGGGATATCTTATAGGAGATGCGGATCTGGACGGAACAGTGGGACTTTCCGATATTACCATGCTGGCAAAGCATCTGCTCAGCAGTGCCCTTGTTCCTGAGAAGACAGCAGGATCTGAATTGTTCCTGAGAAATTCCGATACAAATCTTGACGGAGCTGTAGATACCCTTGATCTTTCTCTGCTTATTGAGTATAACCTGGGCACCGCACAGTTTCCCGATAT
>CACZQG010000115.1 GCA_902783235.1 uncultured Ruminococcus sp. | reverse complement strand
TGTTTTCTTTGCCAGCGTTTCTTTGTCAAATAACAAAGAAATGCTGAAACAAATAAAAACATAATAAACAGAACCATCCGTAAGCAATAAAAATGAGAAATTCCAAATAAGAATTATAAATTAATACAGGTTCGCTTTGCTTTAGATATCGTCGGCTCTGCCGACACCAAAATTATAAATTACAAATTATAAATTATAAATTAATACAGCAATTTTTGATATGTGAAATATTGGTGAAATTTTGAATATTTTATTGATTATTTCTTCCGCTCATGATACAATTACTGTATGACCAGGTAAAGCAGATCTCACAAAGTAAAACAGGGATGGAGGATATTCCGATGAAAACTATCAATATTGCTAACGGACCGCAGAATGCTTCTGCCATTATTCAGGGGTGCATGAGAATGCCTGCCCTTACAAAGGAGGAAGGGGCAAAGGTCATTGACACGGCTTATGAATGCGGTATCAACTTTTTCGATCATGCTACCTGCTATGGAAACGGGGAGGCGGAGGAACGCTTTGCACAGGCTTTTCCGCTTACAGGCATAAAGCGTGAGGATGTATATATCCAGAGTAAATGCGGACTTTGCTTTGACAGAAACGAATTTGACTGGACAAAAGAGAATATCCTTGCCAGCGTTGATGACAGTCTGCGCCGTCTGAATATGGATTATCTTGATGCACTTCTGCTGCACAGACCCGACCTTCTGTTTGAACCTGAGGAGGTAGCAGAGGCATTTGATGCACTGGAAAAAGCAGGTAAGGTACGCTTCTTTGGAGTAAGCAACCTTATGCCCATGCAGATAGAGCTGCTGAAAAAATATGTAAGGCAGCCCTTGAATATCAATCAGCTGCAGCTCTCACTGGAGCAGTCCCAGCTTATAGATCAGGCGCTTTACATGAATAATAAAACCACCGAGCTTTCTGTCAGCCGTGACGGTTCTGCACTTGATTACTGCCGTTTGAATGATATTACCATACAGGCGTGGTCGCCCCTTCAATTCGGTATGTTCGGCGGTACATTTATAGATAACCCCGATTTCCCCGAGCTGAATAAAGCTCTTGCCGAGATCGCAGAGCGTGAGAAGGTATCCAAAGCGGCTGTTGCTATAGCATGGATCATGCGCCATCCGGCAAAAATGCAGACCATTATCGGCACAATGGATCCACAGCACATAAAGGATGCCTGCGATGCTGTGAAGGTGAAGCTTTCACATCAGGACTGGTATGCTCTGTATCTTGCATCGGGAAAGTTCCTGCCGTAATAGAAAAAACGCCTGTAAAGCTTACTGCTTTGCAGGCTTTTCTGTTTGCTCTGCCATAAAATGCTATATTGATCCCCCAACTAAATCTTGAATTTTCTGCTTGTCTAAATACTGAACTTCTGCGTCGGAAAGGCTTGAAATACACAAGTATTCCTGCACCTTTCCTCCTTGAATTTCAGCATTTATTCTTCGCATAAATCTTCAAGATTTAATTGGGACATCAATAGCTTATTACCCTTTGCTCCGACTTTAACAAAAAATAGTGAAATTAGCTTCTATTTTCTTGCAAAAAGGGTATTGATATTTTAAATAGAAATGATATAATAAATATGTATGAAAACATAAATGGGGACTGCGTTTAATAAAAAAAGCATCCTCACTGATATTAAAGGAGTAATAGATATGAGAAAATTAAAAGCAATAAGTATAATTTGTGCCGGAGTTATGGCAATTTCCATGACTGCTTTGACTGGCTGCGGTGATGATTCATCATCAGTTGTGAGAAAAACAAAGACTACTACCACCAAGTCGGACAGCAAGGACAAGGATAAAAAGACAGAGGGAAACGCTGACAACGGAAACGAAGGCGGCGGCAGCGGCAATAACGGCGGTGGCAGCAGCAATAACGGCGGCAGCGGAAACAATAGCAGCAGCAATGGCAGCAGTGAAAGCAAGTCTGACAGCAGCTCGGGCGGCGGCAATACCGCTGAGACTCAGCAGGAGGGCAGAGGCGACGCTATTAATGAGGAATCTGCTGTATCTCAGGAGGAATATGACGCTCTCCAGAAGGCTCAGGAGGAAGGCAGAGAGGGTATAGGCAACCGTGATGTATCGGCTCTGGACAGCAGTGAGCAGCAGGAGGATAACAACGCTGAACAGGAACAGGCTGCTGAGGGCGAGGAAGCCGCTGAGTCTCCCCAGGGCGAGGAATAATAGTACAGCGGAATTGCTGTAAGGATCAGAGGGTAAAGCTATTATGAAAAAAGCACTATCTATTTTAGCGGCTTTGTCACTTGTATGTACGGCGGCTGGCTGCGGCAGTCAGGACAGCTCATCTGCCGGGGACAGCTCATCGGCGGCTGCATCCACACAGGAGGAAGTCTCTTCCTCTGCTCAAAGTGAGACTTTGTCGGACAGCGAAAAACAGCTAAGCGATGAAAAGCTGATTGAAAGCATTATAACATACCACGGCTGCTACGGAGATAAAGCCGATGAAAAGGTGGAGCTTCTTCTGGATGAGCTCCGGAACAGAGACAAGGAAAAGGGAGAGCTGTGGAAAAGCATAATGGATTATTGGAAATACGCCAATACTCAGCTTAAAGTCAATACAGACAAGCTCCCCGATGATCTTCCCGATGATGATACCATGTGTCTGGCTGTACTGGGATTTGAGCTGAATGATGACGGTACTATGCAGGACGAGCTGATCGCAAGGCTCAATACCGCTCTGGACTGTGCAAAGCAGTACCCCAATGCATATGTGGTATGCACCGGGGGAGGAACAGCTAAAAACAACCCTGATGTTACCGAGGGTGGTCTGATGGGGGACTGGCTGCTGGAGCACGGACTTGATAAAAGCAGACTTATAGTGGAGGACAAGTCCCATACTACCGCTGAGAATGCAAGCAATTCCTATGATATTCTGCTCAGGGACTATCCGCAGGTAAAGTCGGTGGTACTTATCAGCAGCAGCTATCACATTGCCTGGGGATCACTGTTGTTTGAAGCGGCGTTTATGAGATCGGCGGCTGAGAAGCACACTCCCGAGATACACGTTATAGACAATTGCTCCTGTCAGGTGGAAAATGACATATACAAGTGGGAGGAGATACTCCGCTGGGAAACCGGGGGTATGCTCCAGATGACAGGCAATGATGACCTGGCGATGAAGTATTATTTTGACTATGACAAGGTGGAAAAGCCGGAATTATAGCTTCCTTACGAGGTCTGAGGCAGACCTTTGAAGCCTTTTAAATAATGCGACTTTCTTTAATGCGTAATGCACAATAAAAAAATGCGTAATGCGTAATGCGAAATGCGTAATCAATTGTGTCGGCAAAGCCGACAATATTTAAAAGCAAAGCGAAACGTTAATGCCTTCGCTGAGATGATGATTATAATTATAATTTATGATTTGTATTTTATAATTCTTTATTTCATCGCAGCGAGGGCAATTACCGTTTCGCTTTGCTTTTTTAATTTAATCTTTGTTTCGGAATTTGTTTTTTTGTTTACTTACGGATGGTTCTATATTTTTATTGATGTCCCAATTAAATCTTGAAGATTTATGCGAAGAATAAATGCTGAAATTCAAGGAGGGAAGGTGCAGGAATACTGGCGTA
>CACZQG010000114.1 GCA_902783235.1 uncultured Ruminococcus sp. | reverse complement strand
TTCTAAATAGAATTATTATCAGACGGCAATAGTATGCTATTTTTATCTTTGTATAAATTATATAATATTTTTCAAGGATTGTCAAGGCTATGAGAAGAATTTTCACCTAATTTTCCATTTTGCTTTGAGATCATCTGCATCATCTCTTCTCTTTCCCGCTTGATCGCCTCGCTGTTTTCTGATACCTTCCTGCTGCCATCTGTTTTCTCATGACCGCATACGGAGTAGTATTCACATACACTACATGGTGATATATCCCCGATTTCAAGGGGATTTGCCGATATATTTCCATTATATAGCTCTGTAACTATGTTTTTAAGGCAGTTATAGATGTATTTTTCCAGGTTTTTGAACTGATTTTTGTCAAAGCAGCTTGAGATACGGTTATCCAATAGGAGTGTGTTGTTTTTTCTTCCATTTTCTGTAAGCTTTGCAGGTATATATATTCCTTTGATATCCTTTTCCATAGCACTCAGTACTGCCATATCGCTGAGTACAACACCATTCATAGCATATTCCTTTTTTATGTAGCTGTCCATATCCTTTTCATCAGATCTGTCTGTTGTAAGATCCGGTTCTCCCACCGGCATATAAAGTACACCTGCCGGCTGGCAGTCGTGGTATTTTCCCTTTTCTCCCGTTACAGCAAACAGATAAAGCAGCATTTGCATATTTATACCATACAGCAGATCCTTGACATCGAATTTCTTGTCTCCCGATTTATAATCTATGACTCGGATATACTTATTATTTCCTTCCCGGTACATATCCACTCTGTCTATATATCCACGAAGAATCACTTTTATACCCTGTTCTGTTTCAAGAACAGCAGTTCCGTTTTCGTTTATGTTGAATTCAAATTCCACCGGAAAGAATTCAGCCTGCATCATCTCTTCACGAATGTGAAGTATAGTTGTTACAATGTTTTTACAGATACCATCAATGTTGTTTTGCAGCCGTTTACTTTGAGAAGCTGTGATGCCGATATTATCATTTATGTAATCCTGTACGCATTTACCTGTCATATCTGCTATATCATCTGAGGTGAGCTTTTCAAATTCTTCTCTTGTCTTACATGAGGATATTACGCTTTCCAGACACTTGTGTATTATATTTCCACGGCTCAGACTGTCTATTTTTCGCTTCATAATGGGGAATACTCTCAGACCTCTGCTGCAGAAAAAGCTGAATCTGCACTTATTGAATATTTCAAAACCCGTAGCGGAAATATTGAATCTGTCTGTAAACAGTTTATTTATAAGCTGTTTATCATGGATACAGAGATCCTTTTTTTCTGCTGCACTGTAAAGATAGTCTATTCTTGAAGAATAGGTGCTGTCTTCACGAAGAACAGCTTCAAGCTCATCTATATACTTTGTGTTTTTACCAAAGCATTGGACAAAATTATAAAATGCAGCCTTTGAGGTTGATGAATAATATGTGATATCCTTGGCGGTAGCATAGCTTTTTATTACATTATCAAACATATTCTCTATCTGTGATATTACTGATGCTGGAAATCTTCCTGAGCCCTTGCTGTCGCTGAGAGGATAGGTTATATACAGCTTTTCGGAGGCATGGGTGAGGGATTTGTATACTATCAGATTTTCGTCTGATACCAGATCGTCGTCAGAACGGGATAATCTCATTCCTGCCTCCTGAAATCTTCTTCTGTCCACATCGCTGAGAAGGCCGTCAGAATGTGATGATACGGGAAACCTTCCTTCATTTACTCCCAGGACGAATACTGCTTTGGGTGAGTTGAGACGGGCTGTTTCTGCTCTGGCTGCATGAACTGTATCCTGTTTTTGAGGGGGGAGTGAGAATTTTATATTTTCAGCCGATGAAATAAACAGGTCGGAGAATTCTTTCAGTGTCATATCTCCGCCAATATTATAAAAGGCATCAAGGATCTTCATAAGCTGATCCCACATACGTTTCAGCTCTTTGCCTTCAAATATAAAGCCGGCTGATATAAGCTCATTTATCATATCTGTAATACGCAGAGGGATCTTCATGTCAAAAAGATAATCGTAAAGACAACTGCATATATCACGGCAGCTGCCGTCATGGCATTTATTACGCAGCTGCTGCATTGGGGTTATTAGCTTTTGACGAAGAGTCTCTGCATAGGCTCTCTTATCTTCATCTCCGTTTACAAATGGTCTGAACCAGTCATTACCCTGTACATCCCATTCAAAGCAGTAGTTTTCAAGCTGTGCCGTTTCACTGACAGTAAGGTCGGTGGGCAGTGTTTTTATAAAGCGCAGTATATCTTCGGTTTCAGGATCCTCATTACACATAGTATTAACTATGTTTATCATCATTTGCATTACAAGAGTATGTGATGCATTTTTTTCCAGATCCATAAAGAAGGGGATATCATATCTTTCAAAGGCAGCTTCAAGAATATAGGCATAGTCTTCCAGCTGACGGGATATTACGGCTATCTCGTTGTATTTGTAACCCTCTTGCTCAACAAGCTTTCTTATCCCGGCGCATACATAGGCTGCCTCTTCATACAGATCATTACATTCAATAATGCTGATATTATGAGATGTGCCGAAGACCCGGGTGTTGTCACGGAGCACATTCTGATTCAGGAAAGCAAGATCTGCATTTTTGTATTTTCTCGGCTCGTCAAATGAAATATTATTCTTTTTAACATCGTACTTATCCGCAAGCTGACTAAAGCTTGACCAGGTCTTTTCCACCGAGTCGAAAATACTGTATTTACTGCTTCCGATCTTTTCAAGTCGCAGAGCGATATAGATATCCTCAGCCTGAGCGAATATCGTGTCGATAAGCTCATACTCATCACCTGTAAAGCTTTCAAATTCATCCAATATCACAGTACAGCTTTTGAAATACTCACATCCGCTTGCAACTGCGGCAGCTTCTGATATATCATCAAGACTATCTTTCAGATCTTTGTCCCGAAGCATCCTGTCGTAGGTGGAATAGATCATGGAAAGCTCATTGAGCTTATCGGTCTCGTCAGTATCCAGCAGAGAAAGGTTGCTCAGTTCATGGGATGATATGCCGCATTGACGGAATTCATTTATTATTTTCAATGCATCCTTGATAAAGGAGTTTTTCCTTGCCTGTTTTTTATAGTAAGTAAGATCCCCTGAGCCGGTAAGCTGCTTTACTGTTTTGTTCATCAGGATATATTTGTGTATATCTTCAGCATATTCTCCCGATCTGCCGCCGTATTCTTCAAATATCTGTTTTGCAAGAGATGTAAAACTGAGAGAAAGTATGCTGTTGAAACGCTTTGCACCCAGTGCTTTGTAAAGCTTTTTATCGGATTCAAATGAATACTGTTCCGGTACTATAAATATTATTTTTTTATTCTTATCAGCGAGCTCCTTTACCTTATTTATAAGGTAGGTGGATTTTCCGGTACCTGCTCCGCCTGTTATCAATCCTAACATATATACTCCTTAAAAAAAACAGGGTACTGTCATCAGCACCCTGAAAGATTTGATCAAAAGCCGTTCAGCTTGTATTTTTTTATTATCTCCGGATATGAGACATAGCTTCGATCCAGATCAACATCATTATTTATTCCATTGACCCTGCCCTTGAATGAATACTGCCATATCCCATATGCACCTGAAAAATTGGGCTTATCAACTCCCGGGTGTGCTACCCATACGTCGTATTTGTTATATAAACTGCTTTTTAGCCGGTTATTGAGTATACTTGTATAGCTGTATATAGTTACATAATAGCCCTTGCTTTCCATATAGCTGCAGAATGTATCGGTTATGTCCGTCATTTCCTGTACAGACAGGGAATTTTGTGAAGGATCTTCGATATCAAATGCAACAGGATAGGTGAGCTTGTAGCCGCTAATGGTCTTATGACACAGCTTTGCTTCCTTTAGAGCTTCATTTGTGTTCATAGCGTAACTGTACCAGTAAACTCCGCAGTCAAGACCGACTGCCTGAGCCCCTTTGATGTTGGCGTGGAAATTAAGATCCACCTGATCATCCTCCATACCATATCCGGCTCTTATCATAACAAAATCAATACCGGCTGCCTTTACCTTTTTCCAGTCGATCTCATTCTGCCATCTGGAAACATCTATGCCTTCATATGTTTTTTTGCTCACAAATTTAGATGTGGTAGTTGTTGCCTTGGTCGTAGTAGTTGTAGTTGTAGTTGTTGTGGTAGTGGTGGTCGTTGTAAAAGCGTTATATATCGATTCCCTTTCGGAGAGTGCATTTGCTCTGTATCTTCCTATGTATTCCGGAACCGTTCCGGCAGGAGAAAACTTTTCCTCCGGTGCTGTTGTTAAAACTACCTTTATAACCGATGTGGAAGGCACGGCTGTGACAACAGGGTCGGAAGCAGCGGGAGCAGTTGTTACTGCCGGTTGGGTATCGGTTTCATCCTCTGCGATAAAATAGCTGCTGTCCAGTTTTGCTGTGACACCATTTTGTATCACATTGTATTCATTGCTGCCGGCATCATATTCGATGTAAACAGATGGCTTGTCCGCATTGTCAGAATCCGCATTCACTCTGGCACCTACTGTACCGGAAATGTTTGACAGCATTACTGAGGCAGCGGCTATTACAGAAAAAATTTTTAACCCTTTAAAAGACATTGGTCACACCTCTCATATTATCTTATACAAATATTATATTTCAACGTACAATATTATTATAACATATATGTCGAATGAATGTAACCTTTTTTTAATAATTCATATATATTTCTATATTGTGCCGAAAATATTGAGTATATCTTTATGAATATTATATATATTGTTTGTCCAAAATGGAATGTATAGAATAAATAGGATAAAATAGTACAATGCTCATTTTATTGATGTCCCAATTAAATCTTAAAGATTTATGCGAAGAATAAATGCTGAAATTCAAGGAGGGAAGGTGCAGGAATACTGGCGTA
>CACZQG010000113.1 GCA_902783235.1 uncultured Ruminococcus sp. | reverse complement strand
TGCCGCTAATACAAGCGGTAATTTTTTTACGGAATTTTGCAGTCTGTTCAAGGAAAAGGACGATGAAAAGCTGATAGCTTTACTTGCTGCAAAATACCATTTGAACATGAGTTATGAACAGTTTATGCGGTCATATTCAGTGATAGCCAACGCCAATATAAACAAGTACCTGTTTGTGAATTTGAATATCAAAAACAACATCGATCTTGCGGCGTGGGCTAAGAATGCTTGTGATACCTGTTGGGGGTGTGTCCCTTATGCGGACGGAAATGTGCTGACTGATAAAAAGTTCAGGGCGCTCAAGAAAAAATACCCCAAAGATATTGATGTGAAGTGTGACAAATGGGTCGGCAGACGGTCGGTAGATAACCTGTCGCTCCTCTACTCTTACTTAGGATATGATCCCGAAAGCCGCGTGATAAAGCCCAATGATTTTAAGAAAAAGCCGCGCGAACTTTTGTCCTCTGCTGCGAAAAAAGGTGATATGACTTCGCTTCCTGATACGGTCGGAACTGTGCTTGTCAATGGCGATATGCTGGGCATATATGTGGGTGACGGCAATGTTGTCTACGCTAAGTCCGCAGAGGACGGCGTAGTGCGTGAGGAAGTATCGGACGGAAAATGGCAGTCATGGTTCGAGTGTCCCGACATCGAATACGGTCAGATCAGCAGCTTTAACAGCGACATAAAGTTTGAGGAATACGACCCATCACAAAAGAACAATCTCGGTCTTGTGCAGTGGGCAATTGAAGCTCACAACAACGGTTGGGGGTATGTATACGGCACTTACGGCAACGTGCTGACCGAGGACTTATTGCTTGACAGAGCTGCCGCCTGCGGCTGTGAAGTTACCGACTACATGGACTTCATTCGTGAAAACTGGATGGGAAAACGTGTGGCTGACTGCGTAGGACTCATAAAGGGCTATGGCTGGTACGACAGCAAAAGCGGTGAGATACGGGTCGGCTCTAACGGCATGGCAGATGTGGGAGCTAATGCGATGTTTGCCAATGCCGAGATAAAGGGAACGATAGACACGATACCCGAAGTCCCCGGACTGGCGGTGTGGGTAGATGGTCATATCGGTATCTACATAGGAAACGGTGAGACCATTGAAGCCGCCAACACTCTGCGTGGTGTTATGAGAAGTCAGCTTGCAGGGCGTGAGTGGACACATTGGTTACAGATACCGTACATCAAGTATTACAACAAGGAGAACAAAAAATGAAAGTATATTTTAAAGGTAAAAACGGGGAACTTTTCCCAAAAATTTTCCCTATGTCGGCAATCGAAATACAGGATATAATCGACAGAGTCGATAAGGTGACAGAGGACGATGTGCTGAAATTTCACATAGCTGACTATGACAATAATGGAGTTCCGTTCAGACTTTGCGGTAAAGATTTTATCGGTGATGTATATAAACTGAATGTGCTTGCGGAAAAAATTCACAGCCTTGAAAGCCCGGAATATTCAGCATTTTGCGGACTGCTTGAAGCCTATCCGCCAAAGGATATTGATGATGTTTTGCAGATGTGCTACGGAGCAGGGAGTATACCTATATATCCTTGCAACAACTGTTATGAGCTTGGTAAGATCGTTATAGAAAATGATTTTATGCCGGAATTGAGTGAACTTTCGGAAGAGATAATAGATTTTCTTGACCGAGAAAAAATCGGAATGAGTTTCATGGAAAAGAACGGCGGCATAATAGAATTGGGCTATTATTGTGAGGTCAGTGACTATCAGCCGCCCGAAATAAAGTTTACTATAAACAAAGATCAAAGCTGCTTTTTCAGTGTTCTTGCTTCCCCAAACGATGAGAAAAAGTTCGCACAGTGGTACGAACTTCCCACAGATCAAAACACATTAACAAAGCTGTATGACATGAAATGCTTCGGTATCAAGTCGTCACTTCCGATGATAAATGAGATACATGACATGAGTTATATCTTTCTGCTAAACGATGTGGCTAACCGCTTAAAGGAGTGCAGTGAGGATGATTTTATCAAGCTGAAAGCCATCATGGAGGCTGAAAATACACAAAACATTTCGGCGGCGGATCACTATTCAAAAATACTTGACAAGTACGAATTAGACCGCAGCACGGCAACGCTGAACGAGTTCGGTCATAAGTATTT
>CACZQG010000112.1 GCA_902783235.1 uncultured Ruminococcus sp. | reverse complement strand
GCAAGACGGTACATACAACAGTAAGTCATAAGGTGACAGAAAAGGTTTCGACTGTGACGACCGCAGAGCAGACTTCAAAGCGGACTACTACTGTAGAGACGACAGCACATACTACTTTCGTGAGTGAGCAGAGTACCGATGCCCCGATACCCGAGATCACCACGGCGGCAACAACAGCTGCTGTCACCACGATCACCCTATCGCCCGCAAGAAAGACCGTAAAGGAATACAGTATAATATTTTCGGCGGAGATGGCTTTTGATTACGACTCGCTGCTTGACAAGTCGTATGCGGAGTTTATATACAGCAGAAAAGACGAAATAGAAGCCTCTTTCCCTGACGATGCTGCATTAGAGGAAGTGGAACAAGCAGAAGCACGAAGCGGCGGAAGGTATCCAAGACAAAGAGCCGTCATTCTCGGTGAGATACCCTCATATGCTCAAAGGCTTACCTACGATGGATTTATGGAGATCTTACACGACCCGAATGTTCTTTATTCGGGATACGATTACGGCAAAATGAAACGGGCGTTAGAGGAGATACAGCCCTACCCCGATTTTGTCTGCGAGGGTGAGCATAGCTTTACCGAATACTGGCTAAACAGTGAGGGCACCGAAAAGATCGTTCTGATCCCCGAAAGGGACGCTGCGGTATATGCGGTTCTGGACGATTAAACAGTTTATATTTTTTCCATGTACAAAGTCTTAGGGCTATATATGGAAAAAAGAACAGATGAAATTATAACAAAGATCATGGAGGTAATTATTATGATCAGATTAAAAAAGAAATTGGCAGCGGTCGCTGCTGCCGGAATGATGAGCATTTTATCTGTAAATGTATCGGCTATATGGAATTTGCCGATGCCGATAGATGCACCGCCGTCCGTAAACGGCATAACATACGAAAAGTTCGATGACGAAGGATTGTTCAGCTGGGCGGCAAAGGGAGAAGGCTACAAAAACTATGATGGAGTTTTTGTAAGTGTCCACCCCGACTATACCGAAGAGAGCATACGCACATTTTTTGATGTATCTATAATTAACGATGATCAGATACGTTTCTTTATCAGGGACGGCGTTGACATTGATACGGCACAGGAAAAAATAGAGCCTATAATAAAAGAGTTGTCCGAAAAGTATAAGATAGTATATAATGATGCTCAGTGGAATCATGTTCAGTGGAATCATGATCTTCCTTATTTTTACGGTATGTTCAATCATGGTGACACAATTGAGAAATTTCGTGAGCTTTCCGATGTTCTTATGGAAAAGCTTCGGGAAACAGGCATAGTTTCCTATTACTACCCATCCGGCAGCCTTCGCACCATGATGGAGGTGGATTGCTGCTATGGACTGAACGCTTATAAGGGCGGAAAGGAAAAGCTGACTGAATTTGTGGAGAAAGAAATGCCCGACTACCGCGTTGAAACAAAATACAGCTACCTTTATGATGACGACTATTATTCGGGTGAGGATACTGACAGCGAGCCGCTTTTCGTCGATGAATACTATGTAGTAACAAATGATAACGTCAAGACATTCAAGGACAGGCTGGAGGCGGCAATAAAGGTATACAAGGGCTGCGGAATGATAACGAATATGTCTATTCCCGAAACAGCAGGCGGTGCCGAGATCGGTGAACCGATATATCTGCTTTCGGAAGAGGATGCACCTGCAAAAGCAACCCTCAAAGGCGATGCAGACCTTAGCGGCATAGTTGATATTGCAGACCTTACAACAGTTGCTAAATACAACCTTAGTAATGAAGCGTACCCTCTTGCAAATGAAATAGCCTTTGCAAATGCCGACATGAATGACGACGGTGAGGTAAACGGAGTTGACACCTCAGCACTTATCGAAAATCAGCTTGGTAAATTACATTAATTATTTTATTGTTTTATCATTTCAGCAGCTCTTCGTGCTTATAATTGCCGTATCGGTCAACGTATGAGCGAAACAAAAAGCTTTTGCAGAGCTTTTCTCGAAAAGCGACCTTTTCGATCCTTTTTATCAGGTATTTTCTTTAGAGATAAAAAAATGACCCCTTCCACAGAGGAAGGGGCATTGCTTTTACTGGTTGCTTTCGATATACTTAACGATGTCGCCTACAGTCTTGATCTTTTCAACAGCTTCATCGGGGATCTCCATATCGAATTCTTCTTCAATGGACATAACCAGGTCAACTACATCCAATGAATCTGCTCCCAGATCATCTGTGATGGATGCATTTTCTGTTACCTTGTCTTCTTCCGCATCAAGCTGGTCAACAATAAGACCTTTAACCTTGTCAAATACCATTTGAGTAACCTCCGTAAATGTTTTTTTGTTTGTTTTGTATATAAAGGTGTTTTTCACCAATATAAAACCTGTTGAAGTAAACGGCAAAATTCCGGGCGTTTACTGTAGATCATCCCTCGGAAAACTCGCCGATCTTCCTAAACTTAGTGTACCTTTCTTCAAGCAAAATGTCAATATCTTTTTTGAAAATTTCTCTTAGCGTTTTTACCAAAAATTCCTTTATGTTTTCCCCGGTCTTATAGACATCATGCTTAGCTGAACCGTTTGGCTCATCTATTATTTCCTCTGCGACACCAAGCCTTATCATGTCCTCGGCAGTTATCTGCAATATATCACAGGCTTCATGCTCTCTTTCTGCATTCTTCCATAGTATAGATGCACAGCCTCGGGGGGAAATCACAGAGTAAAGGGCGTTGGAAAGCATTGCCAGTCTGTCACATACACCCAGTGCCAGAGCACCGCCGCTGCCTCCTTCTCCCAGTACCACAGAAACAATACCGGTTCGCAGCCTCATAAACTCCATAAGGTTTTTGGCTATTGCCTCTCCCTGTCCTCTTTCCTCTGCTTCAATGCCGCAGAAAGCACCGGGAGTATCTATAAAGCATATGACCGGTCTGTGAAATTTTTCAGCCTGCTTGGCAAGACGAAGAGCCTTTCTGTAGCCCTCGGGGTGGGGCATAGCAAAATTGGTCTTCTTGTTTTCGTTCAGATCTCTTCCCTTTACCTCGGCAATCACTGTTACGGGTATATCATCGAGCCGTGCAATACCTCCCAGTATTGCCGCATCATCACCATACAGTCTGTCACCGTGCAGCTCATAGAATTCATCAAATATAAGAGGGATATAGTCATTAACAGTTGGTCTGTCCTTTTCACGGATCAGCAGTTGTCTTTCCCATGCAGAAAGCTCATTCATATTATCTGTCCTCCCTCTTCTTATAGCCGTGCAACTTCATAATATGTGAGAGAACACTTCGCATCTTCTTTCTCTCTACTATCATGTCCACAAAGCCCTTTTCGATCAGAAATTCAGCCAGCTGGAAATCATCCGGCAGACGCTGCTTTATTGTTCCCTCGATAACACGTCTTCCGGCAAAGCCTACAAGCGCCTTTGGCTCTGCTATTACAATATCACCCAGAGATGCAAAGGAGGCAGTTACGCCGCCGGTGGTGGGGTCTGTCAGTACTGTGATATACAGCTGTCCTGCTTCTCCCAGCTTGGCAACTGCTCCGGAGGTCTTTGCCATCTGCATAAGGGATATTATTCCCTCCTGCATACGGGCTCCTCCCGAGGCTGTAAATAATATCACAGGCATTTTGTTCTCAGCAGCTCTTTCAATGGCACGGGTTATCTTTTCTCCCACAACGCTTCCCATAGAAGCCATCATATACCGTGTATCCATAACGCCGATAACCACCGGAATGCCTCTTATGAGTGCCTCTCCCGTTACAATTGCATCTTTAAGCCCGGTAGACTCACGAAGTGCCTTTTGTTTTTGCTCGTAATCCGGGAAGTTTATAGGATTCTTACTTACCATATCCGGATCAAAGGGTCTGAAACTGCCCTTGTCAACGGTAATTGAGATCCTTTCCTGTGCTGTCAGCCTGCCATGATAATTACAGGCAGGGCATACCTTATTGACTGCCATATAATCTTCCTTAAAGATGACATTACGGCATCTTGGACACTTGAACAGCAGATCATCGGGTATCTTGTTATTGTTCACAGGCTTTGTCTCCTGATTTTCATTGCCATTGAATCTTTTGGTAACATTTTTGAAAAGATCTTCAAGCATTTTGGTTAAACACCGCCTTTTTGATTAATCTCTGATAAAAAAGCCATTATAGGGGTCGCTTGTCGCTTTTTGAAAAAAGCTCCGCAAAAACTTTTAGTTCACGCATTTACGTTTAAGAAAGCTGTTTTCACAAATCATAAGCCGACAATCAGTCGCTCATAAAGTTATCCAGGAACCTGTTATTGTAGTCCCCTGATTTAAATGCTCTGCTGTCCACCAGCATAAGCTGAAAGTCGATGTTTGTTTCTATTCCGTCAACAATGAATTCAGCAAGGGCACGGCGCATTTTCATTATGGCTTCGTCCCTGGTGGGAGCGTGTACTATCAGCTTGGCTATCATGGAATCATAGTAAGGAGATATTACAAAGTTCTGATATGCCGCACTGTCAATTCGTACTCCCGGACCGCCGGGCATATGTAATCCCCTTATTCTTCCCGGTGAAGGCCGGAAGTTCAGCTCCGGGTTTTCTGCATTGATCCTGCACTCTATGGAATGACCGTTTATTTTTATGTCATCCTGGGTAAAGCCCAGAGGTTCACCGGCTGCAATACGTATTTGCGCCTTTACCAGATCTATTCCCGTAACAAATTCAGTTACCGGGTGTTCCACCTGTATTCTTGTATTCATTTCCATAAAATAGAAGTCCTTGTTATTTTCAAGAAGAAACTCTATTGTACCTGCATTATAGTATCCGCAGGCTTTTGCTGCTTTTACGGCAGCCTCACCCATTTTTTCACGAAGCTCAGGTGTCATTACGGGGCATGGGCTTTCCTCCAGTACCTTCTGATTACGTCTTTGCATACTGCAATCACGTTCACCCAGATGTACCACATTCCCCTGTTTGTCTGCAAGTATCTGTATTTCAACATGGCGTGGGTTCTGAACGAACCTTTCCATATAAACAGCATCATCACCGAAAAAGTTTTTTGCTTCCTGCTGTGCTATTTCTATCTGTGAGTCCAGCTGCTCCATTGATTCTACCAGACGTATGCCTCTTCCGCCGCCGCCTGCCGAAGCCTTTACCAGCAGAGGAAATCCTATATGCTTTGCAGCTTCTCTTGCTTCCTCTAATGTGCGTACTGCACCATCTGAGCCGGGGATAACAGGTACTCCTGCATCCTTCATGGTCTGCTTGGCATTAGCCTTGTCTCCCAGCATACTTATGGATTCCGGAGATGGACCTATAAACTCTATCCCACATTTCCTGCAAAGCTCAGCGAACTGTACATTTTCCGATAAAAATCCGAAGCCGGGATGAACCGCATCACATCCTGTGGTCTCACAGGCTGATATTATTGCTTTCATATTCAGGTAGCTGTCTTTAGTATCTGCCGGTCCTATGCAAACCGCTTCGTCAGCGATCTGGGCATGAAGCGATGCCCTGTCGGCTGTGGAATACACTGCAACACTTCGTACTCCCAGCTCTCTGCAGGCTCTTATTATGCGGACTGCTATCTCGCCTCTGTTGGCGATAAGTATTTTTTTAAACATAGTTTTCATGCTCACTTTCGTGATCAGGTCGCTGATCAATAACAATGTAAATGGCATTTATGAAATGGCAGTACTGCCGTTTATATCCTTATAGATGCCGGGTCAAAAGCCTCAGCAACATCCTTTTATACTGAAAATGAAGCGACCTTTTCGATCTTCCCTGTTTACTTTATGGCAAAGGTTATTTCTGCCATAACAGCCTTTTCGCCGTTAACGGTAGCGATCCCTTTACCTACGCCGATAGGTCCCTTTGTTTTGATTATTTCCACCTCAAGTGTAAGTGTATCACCGGGGACTACCTGGCGTTTAAATTTTGCCTTGTCTATTCCTGCAAAAAAGCCCAGCTTGCCTTTATTTTCGGGAAGAGCCAGCATTGCAGCGCAGCCGGCCTGAGCCAGCATCTCGATCATAAGCACTCCCGGGGTCACCGGATGCTCGGGAAAGTGTCCCTTGAACCAGAAATCGTCTTCTTTTATATGCTTTACTGCTACTACCCTTTTGCCGGGCTCCATCTCATGGATCTCGTCTATAAGCAGGAAGGGATCACGGTGAGGGATAAGCTCTTTGATCTGTTCCTTATTGTAAAGTATTTCAGCCATAGCCTTTCTCCTTATTTTATTATTCTATTACCATAATTGGCTGGTCATATTCAACAGCGCTGCCGTTTTCCACAAGTATTTCCTTTACTATACCGTTAAAATCGCTCTGAACCTCATTCATCAGCTTCATTGATTCAATGATGAATATGGTATCGCCCTTGCTGACACTGCTGCCTACCGTTACGAAGGGAGCACTGTCGGGAGAGGGGGAGGAATAGAAGGTGCCCACAATAGGAGCTTTTACCACATTTCCGTTGTAGCTGGGTGTCTGAGGAGCAGCCTGCTCAGATGCAGCTGCATCGGCTGCAGGGGCAGGAGATGTCATAACAGGTGCCAGAGGTGCAGCCACAGGCATTACCTCTGTCTTGACTTCCTTTTCAATAACTATCTCACCGCTGTCGTTTTTTATTTTTATTTTGGAAAGGCTTCCGTTTTCAACTCTGTCTGCCAGCTTCTCTATATCATCAAGAGAAAGTCCGCAGGATATGATCTTATCGCTCATTTACCTTTGCTCTCCTTTAGCCTGTTGCATTATTCGCTTATTTTCTTCATACAAAGTGTTCCGTTATGACCGCCGAATCCCAGGGAATTGGAAAGAGCTGCCTTTACAGGGATATCAATACCCTTTTCTGTTGTATAATCCAGATCACATTCCTCATCGGGAACACTGTAATTTATAGTTCTGTGTATAAAGTCATTTTTTACGCTGAGGGCAGTTACTACTGCTTCAACTCCTCCTGCTGCACCTAAAAGATGTCCGATCATAGACTTGGTGGAATTTATCCTTACGCTGCCTGCCGCATCTCCAAGAGCTTTTTTGATAGCCTTTGTCTCATATTTGTCATTGAGACCTGTAGAGGTGCCGTGTGCATTGATATAGGTAATGTCCGAAGGCTGAAGTCCTGCTTCCTTAATGGCGTTGCTCATTGCTCTTGCGGCACCTGTACCCTCCGGATCCGGAGAAGTGATGTGATAAGCATCTCCGGTAGCACCATAGCCGGCAAGCTCTGCATATATCTTAGCACCTCTTGCTTTAGCGTGCTCGTATTCTTCAAGCACCAGTATACCCGAGCCTTCACCAAGTACAAAACCGTCACGCTCCTTGTCAAATGGCTTGGAAGCGTTGAGAGGATCCTGAGACTTTGTAAGTGCGTGCATGGTGGCAAAGCCTCCCAGCACAAATTTTGTTACTGTACTCTCTGTACCGCCGCATATACAGGCGGTAAGGTAGCCGTCCTTTATTTTTCTGAATGCCTCACCTATTGCGTGAGTACCCGAGGAACAGGCAGAGGTGGCACAGAAGTTGTCACCCTTATAGCCCAGCTTCATCGCCACTGAGCCTGCTGCCATATTAGCTATCATCATGGGTACGAAAAATGGAGATATACGGGATGCACCCTTTTCTGTCATTTTTGAATACTGCTCTTCGATAAACTCGATGCCGCCTATGCCAACGCCTATCATGACACCTATTTCAAAGGGATCCAGATCCTTGAAATCCGTACCGCTGTCATTTACCGCCTCAGCTGCCGCTGATATTGCATACTGAGTGAAAAGCTGCATATTGCGAAGCTCCTTCTTTTCAATAAGCCCGCACTTCAGCGCATCAAAGTTCTGTACCTGACCTGCAACGTATATGTTTATATCTGAAGCATCGAATCTTTCTATCTTGGTAATGCCGCATTTTTCGGCTTTTATATTTTCCCAGAACTCATTGACATTGTTTCCCAAAGGGTTTACAGTGCCAAGTCCTGTAACAACTACTCTTCTGCTCATGAAAAAAATTTTCCTTTCTTTTTTATGGTCTGGTCGCTTTTCGAGAAAAGCTCCGCAAAAGCTTTTATTTCACGCACTTACATGAATTGTGCCGGCGGTTTTGAAGCTCGCTATGCAGCTATATAGACAACGCAGTCTTATAGATCTGAAAGCTCCGTAAAAGCTTTTATTTCACGCACTTACATAAATTGTGCCGGCGGTTTTGAAGCTCGCTATGCAGCTATATAGACAACGCAGTCTTATAGATCTGAAAGCACCGCAAAAGCTTTTATTTCACGCACTTACATAAATTGTGCCGGCGGTTTTAAAGCTCGCTATGCAGTTATAGAGCCTGCTGTATTGATATGACCGGGTCACATGGACAAACCGCCGGATATCTCGATCACCTGTCCCGTAACGTAGCTTGCGTCATCGGATACCAGAAAAGAAACAACACCGGCGATCTCCTCAGGCATACCGTAACGCTTCATAGCAATAAGGGAGAGCATTGCCTCTCTCTGCTTGTCAGTGAGCTTATCGGTCATGGGAGTTTTGATAAATCCGGGGGCTACGGCATTTACATTGACATTTCGTGAGCCCAGTTCCTTTGCTATAGTCTTGGTCATTCCGATTATAGCTGCCTTGGAGGCACTGTAGTTTATCTGTCCGGGATTACCGTAGAGACCTGCAACGGATGCCAGGTTAACTATCTTGCCGTGACGCTGCTTCATAAATATATTACCGCACAGCTTCATCATATTGAATACGCTCTTCTGATTTACCTTTATTACCATATCATACTGATCCTCGCTCATACGAGCCATAAGACCATCCTTTGTGATGCCTGCGTTGTTTACCAGTACATCAAGTCCGCCCATTTTTTCGGTTATCGCTTTTACCATAGCCTCACACTGAGCATAATCGGAAACATCTGCACAGAAATACTCGCAGTTTACACCTGCTTCCTTTATCTTGCTGATTATATCGTTATCCTTGAAGCTGTCTTCACTAAGATCGTTCAGGGCAATATCAAAGCCGTCCTTTGCCAGACGAAGCGCTATTGCCGCACCGATGCCTCTTGATGAGCCTGTTATCAGAGCTGTTGCCATTTTGCTTTCTCCTTATCTTCCCAGTAATTTTTCTGCCTGAGCAAACATTTCTTCTATTATATCCTTACAGGGTTTTATCTCATTTACCATTCCTGCAATAAGTCCGCAGAGGAATGATCCTTCCTCCAGATTGCCGTCCTGTACAGCCTTTCTCAGAGAACCCAGAGTTATTTTCTCAAATTCATCCGGGGTGATATTGCCCTTGAATTCATCCTGAGCCAGTTTTTTCGAGAATTTTGTCCTTACGTTTCTGCATGGATGACCTGTTGTTCTGCCGGTCACTACATTATCGGTGTCCTTGGCATCAATGACCAGCTGCTTATATGTTTCGTGTATCTTACACTCTGTAGAAGCCAGGAATCTTGTTCCCACCTGAACGCCCTCTGCACCCAGCATAAAGGAAGCTGCAATGCCTCTGCCGTCTGCAATGCCGCCGGCAGCTATGACCGGTATTTCAAGGGCATCAACCACTTGAGGCACCAGACACATAGTAGTATTTTCTCCTATATGACCTCCGGACTCGGTACCCTCTGCTACTACCGCATCGGCTCCTGCCCTTTCCATTCTCTTTGCCAGTGCCACGGAAGGTATAACAGGAATGACCTTCACTCCTGCATTTTTCCATCCCTCCATAAATTTTCCGGGATTTCCTGCACCTGTTGTGACAACAGGCACCTTTTCATCTATTACCAGCTGTGCCAGATCCTCCGCATTGGGGCTCATAAGCATGATATTCACACCGAAGGGCTTATCGGTCAGAGATTTGGCGTTTCTTATCTGGTCACGGAGATAATCAATGGGAGCAGAGCCGCCTGCTATAAGTCCCAGTCCTCCGGCATTTGATACTGCGGCTGCCAGGGTGCTTTCAGCTACCCATGCCATACCGCCCTGTATTATGGGGTATTTTATTCCCAGAAGCTCGGTTATTTTTGTATTCATAGATTCTTGTCATCCTTTCTCTTTCATATTTGCACGATATATCTCACCGGATACGGGTCAATACCGTACAAAGCTTATGCGTCAGATGCACTGCCTGATCCCTT
>CACZQG010000111.1 GCA_902783235.1 uncultured Ruminococcus sp. | reverse complement strand
TCAAAGGGAGAATTCATGCCTTCTTCCATCTGTGAAGCTGCTTCGGCGAATCTTTCCGAACAATTCTGTTTTATATATGTATCCTGCTGTGTTTTTGCCATATTAGCAGCTTCCGTATCCCCTTTTAAAATGGCAAGCTCTTGCTCAAATTGCAGATCCAATATAGTGTTCCACGCAAGCATATCCGACAGGTATATCTGGGAAGCAGTATTGTACTCCGAATTGCCCTCAGCGGCTAAGTTGTTGCTCTTGGCGTAGTTCGTCGCCTGATTACCCCCGTGAAGAGAGCCTATCCATGTAGCCCACGCCATAAACAGAGCTGTGATACCTAAAAACACCGCTGTTATAAGCTCTATCCTTGACTCTGTGAAAATGGTTTTCTTTTTATCCTTTTCATTGTTATCGGCAGTTTTCTCCTCTGCCTGTGCATTTATATTTTCTTCTGACATATATCATGTCCTCCCGTTTGTTTCTCTTAGCTGTACATTGCCCCACACCTATAGGCGCAGGGCATATACATTAGCCGTTTATTTTTCATTTAAACTTTGATTTTAGTACCGTGATACTTTTCTTTAATTTAGTTCCGCCTTTGATATATGCTGTTAGAGTTACCTTATAATGATCATCCTTTGATTTTATTGTGAAGTTCTTAAGATTATACTTCATTTTGGAAAAAATACTGGGTTTTATATTTTTATAAATCTTGGAATGTGTTGCAGAACCTTTTGAATTAAAACCCTGAACTTTTATATCATAATGACCCACTGTTGCATCCGGCTGTACCCAGGATAAAGTTCTATTACTATAAGTTATAGTGATCTTTTTACTTGCTGTTACAGTTTGTTTCTGCCCATTAGTATAGTTGCCGTTTTCATCAAAAGCCCTGATATATACAGTATAGGTCTTTCCGGGCTCAAATGTTAATTTTTTGCTTAAAGCTTTTGTTTCAAAGGAATCTGTTTTACCATCATATTTACGGATGACTTTATACTTGACTGCTCCTGCGACTTTACTCCAACCGATTCTACCCGTTAACAGATTTATTGTTGGTTTCTTAGCCACACCAAGAGATAATCCCAGTGTTTTAACAGTCACTTCACCTCTGGTGTAGTTGCCGTCCTTGTCATAGGCTTTGATATAAACCTCCACCTGTTTGTTGTTGGGCAGTTTTTTCAGTGTGTAGCTTGTTCCGGTCAGCTTACCGCTTGAAGCGGAAACCGTTTTGTTGGAATTAACATAGCTTTTCACTACTTTATATTCTACAGCGTTGTCAACAGCCTCCCAGGTTATAATACCAGTTTTCTCATCAAACTCTGGGGCAGGAACGTAACCCAGCTTATCCTCATTGAATACAGCCTCGTCGCCATCAATGTAGTTGTCATTATTGTCAAAGGCTCTTATCCAAAGGGTATATTTTATATTCTGAACGTTATCCAGCTCGTATTCATTGCCGATAATAACAACACCCGAATACTCCTTATTGTTAAAGCGTTTGAACACCTGATACTTGACCGCATTTTCTGCTTCATCCCACTTGACTACAGTCTTGCCGCTGTCATTTACATATATTGTGGGAGTGCCGGGTTTACCCAGCCTCTTTTTACCGAATATCAACGCTTCACCGTCTGTGAAGCTGCCGTTTTTATCAAAGGCTCTGATGCTTATTTCCGCAATGCCTGTGGGAACGCTTTCCAGCTGATAAATGAGCTTTTCGGGTTGGGTATTCTCCTGATTTTCACTAACTTCTGTAGGAGCCGCATTTTCGGGAACAGGCTTTGTGATGTCCTCACTGTAAACAGTATTGCCATTCTCCTTTACAGCCACCTGATACTTAACAGCATTGGGTATTGTCTCAAAGGTGACATAGCCCTCATAATCCATTTCCGGAACAGAAACATAACCCAGCTTGTCGGAACCGCACTGTACTGCTTCACCGTCTGTATAATTACCATCCTTGTCAAAGGATCTTATGAACAGTTTAAACTGCACCTTTGGCTGGCTTTTGATGCTGCCCTTGGTATCTGTGAATTTTGATGTGGTGTAAGCTGTATTGTTATACACCTTAACGATCATGTAAGAAACAGCATTGTCCACTGCATTCCATGTTACTTCCCCTGTTTTTTCGTCGAGAACAGGAGCCTGCGCAAAACCCAGCTTATCCTTATTGCATATGGCAGGCTGACTGTCGGTGTATATTATGGTATCATCATCATACTCCTCAACCTCACTGTAATCATATGCTCTTATGAATACCTCATATTTTACCTTCGGAATGTCAGTAAGAGTAAATGAGGTTTCATTGGTAAAGCCCATAAACTGTTCCTTACTTCCCTGTCTTATGATAACTGCGTACTTTTTAGCATTCAGTGTTTTATTCCAGGTCACAACGCCGTTTTCATCCACCACGGGAGCATCGGGAGTACCCAGCTCCTTTGAGGGGATAACAATATGCTCGCTGTCTGCATATGTACCGTTTGCCTTGAATGCACGAACAAACAGCTCATACTCTGTATAAGGCACATCAGCAAGAGTGTAGCTCGTTTCCGATACCTTCTCACCATAGCCTGTCTTGCCGTTATTGATCTTGATAACCTGATACTTTTCAGCTGCTGCCTTTTTGTTCCAGGTAACAGTGCCATATTCATCTACCTTTATATCAGCTTTCCATTTGCCAATACCTGAACCTCCACCGGTACTGCCGCCTGTAATGTCAGTGTCCCAAAGGTCTGTAGGCACAGAGGTAGTTATTGTGGGTACAGTAGTAACAACGGCTGTAGTGGTCACCACAGGCTCGGTAGTCTGCTGCATATCATCAAGTGCCACAAATTTATATCCGTGCTTGTTAGCATACTGTTCGGCTGTTGAACCCTTCCAACCGTAGATGGTGCCGCTAAAGCTATAGCCTGAGCTATCGTTAGCATTGCTTATAGTCTGCTTTGAGTCGTCAATAGCGCAGTCCTTGTTGTATATGTATATTTCTTTAAGTGAGGAACAGCGTTTAAACGCATCTCTTCCTATATCCTTCACAGTTTCAGGAATAACCACACTTTCAAGATAAATTGCCCCCCAGAAAGCGCTGGGAGCTATAGTAGTAACACTTTGAGGTATAGTCAGCTTCTTAACAAGAGTACTGTTAAAGCTGTTCTCCCCTATCTCGGTTACGGGAACACCTTCCACCTCAGCAGGGATATCGGCAGTATCGGTGCTGTTATCAAATTCTGCCACTACTACATAATCATCGTAATAGTTGTGGAAGGTAAAAGGTGGGATAATGATGGTGTCGTATACCGGAGAAGAATGACCGCCTCCGCCACCTGAGTCACCGGATGCAGATTCAGCATCAGTCGAGAGAAAATAATTAACACCATATCTGCCTGCTATTGGTCCCGCACCGACAGCACCTACAAGTGCTACTGCAATGACTGCGCCGCATAATCTGCTTCTGAATCTCGTTTTCATGTGATACACACTCCTTTTCAGTAAAATTTAAAATAATACCATCAGTATTTAAACCTTATTGCATGATCTTCGTCTTAATGC
>CACZQG010000110.1 GCA_902783235.1 uncultured Ruminococcus sp. | reverse complement strand
AGACATCCATCTACAGTCTCTTTGGGGAGACATTCGCCTGTTTCGTCTATGGCAGCACCGCCAATAAGATAGGGTGTAAAATTGAAGCTATGTCCAAATTTATCGGCTACCTTTTTAAGCACCTCAACAGCACTGTCAACTATCTCGGGTCCGATCCCGTCGCCTCTTAAAAGAGCTATGTTAAAATCCATGAAAAAAACTCCTTATTTATTTGAAAAAAATATTTGTAGGGGACGGTGCCTTGACGTCCCGCAAGCATGATGCTTGACCCATGCCGCACTTTTAGATATGTGGAATTGTTTTTTTTACACTCACGATGTGTTTTTGATTGCTGCCGTGAACTTTTAAAAATATTTTGCATAAAACTATGGTGCGATCTGTCGTGCGAGGTCACTCGCCGGGCTGTCGAGGGCACCAGCCCCTACATATTAATTGGCATCATAAAGAAATGAACGAAAAAAAATTATTTAAAGCTTCCGTTCTTGATAGACTCAACAAGACCGCCGTTTGTGATTATAGACTGGATAAATTCAGGGAATGGTTCTGTATTAAAGGTCTTGCCGTTGGTCTTATCTGTAATAATACCCTTATCAAGATCAGCTTCCACAATATGACCCTCATCAATAGCATCCACGGCTTCGGGGCATTCAAGTATTGCTAAACCGATATTGATAGAATTTCTGTAGAAAATTCTTGCAAAGCTCTTGGCGATAACGAGGGAGATGCCGCTTTCCTTGATGGCGATAGGAGCGTGTTCACGGGAAGAACCGCAGCCGAAGTTGAAGCCTGCTACCATGATGTCACCCTGCTTTACTCGTCCTGCAAAGGTAGTGTCAAGATCCTCCATACAGTGAGATGCCAGTTCCTTTTTATCACTGGTATTCAGATATCTTGCAGGGATAATAACGTCTGTGTCAACGTTGTCGCCATACTTTATTACTGTACCCTCAAATTTCATCTCACATTACCTCCTTTGCCTGGGATATCTTGCCGGTAATAGCAGATGCTGCTGCAACTGCAGGACTTGCCAGATAGATCTCCGATTCAACGTGACCCATTCTTCCCACAAAGTTTCTGTTTGTTGTTGCAACTGCTCTTTCACCCTTTGCAAGTATACCCATATGACCGCCCAGGCAGGGACCGCAGGTTGGGGTGGATACCACAGCACCGGCTTCAATAAATGTTTTCAGATAACCCTTTTCCATAGCTTCCAGATAAATTTTCTGAGTAGCCGGTATGATTATGGCACGAACATTCTTAGCCACCTTCTTGCCCTTCATGATCTCAGCGGCGATCTCAAGATCCTCAAGTCTGCCGTTGGTACATGAGCCGATGACTACCTGGTCGATCTTGATATCATCGATCTCATCTACCGTATGTGTGTTTTCGGGAAGGTGAGGGAATGAAACTGTAGGCTTTATTTCATCCAGACGAATAACATAAGTTTCATCATACTGAGCATCATCATCTGCCTTGTATACCTTTGGCTCTCTGCCGCTGTGCTGTTTAACATATTCAAGGGTGAGATCATCCACTTCAAATATACCGTTCTTAGCACCTGCTTCGATAGCCATATTAGCCATGCACAGTCTGTCACTTACTGAAAGACTGTGGAGTCCTTCTCCGGTAAATTCCATAGAGCGGTAAAGAGCACCGTCAACACCTATCATGCCTATGATGTGGAGTATAACGTCCTTACCTGTAACGTATTTCTGCAAAGAGCCCTGAAGCTCAAATTTAATTGCAGAGGGGACCTTGAACCATGCCTTTCCGGTAGCCATTCCGCAGGCCATATCTGTAGATCCAACACCTGTGGAAAAAGCACCTAATGCGCCGTAGGTACAGGTATGAGAGTCAGCACCGATAACAGCATCACCGGATACCACCAGTCCTTTTTCGGGAAGAAGTGCGTGCTCGATACCCATTTGTCCTACATCAAAAAAGTTTGTGACCTGCTTTTCACCGCAGAAATCACGGCACATTTTGCACTGCTCGGCAGCCTTTATGTCCTTATTGGGAGCAAAGTGATCCATTACCATTGTCACCTTGTCCTTGTCAAATACGTTTTCAGCTCCAAGCTTGTTGAATTCCTTTATTGCAACGGGAGAAGTAATATCGTTGCCCAGTACAAGGTCTAAATTTACAAGGATAAGCTGTCCTGCTTCTACCTTGTCAAGACCTGCATGAGCCGCCAATATCTTCTGCGTCATTGTCATTGACATTTTATCAGCCTTCTTTCTTGTTATTTGCTGTCCATAAATGTAGGGGACGGCGCCTCGACGTCCCGCTCGTTTTGCATTATATTGATCCCCCAACTAAATCTTGAATTTTCTGCTTGTCTAAATACTGAACTTCTGCGTCGGAAACGCTTGAAATACGCCAGTATTCCTGCACCTTCCCTCCTTGAATTTCAGCATTTATTCTTCGCATAAATCTTCAAGATTTAATTAGGACATCAATATAATAATCATTAAAAGCGAGTGGACAATGTTCACTCGCTTTTTGGAAAGGAAAAATCATGAAGGAAATAATCAATGGCACAAAGGGCGTGGCAGAGACCACCGTCACAGAGACCAACACCGCTTCGGCTATGGGGAGCGGTTCCCTGGAGGTGTTTGCCACCCCATCAATGACCGCCCTTATGGAAAAGGCAGCCTGCAATGCTCTGGAAGGCTGCCTGGAAGGGAATGAGACCACTGTTGGTACAATGCTGAATATCACTCACGACAGTGCCACTCCCGTGGGCATGAAGGTGATAGCCGAAGCAGTTATCACCGAAGTTAATGGCAGAGAGACAGTATTTGAAGTCACTGCATCAGATGAAAAAGGCATTATAGGCAAGGGTACTCACAAACGATTTACCGTGCTTACGGAAAAATTTATGGACAAGACCCGAAGCAAGCTCAATAAATAAAGGCAATACCGCACAAAGATTGTGCGTCAGATGCGAAGTCAGATTTTTCGTTAGATTGTACAAAATCGATGCAGGCATACTGGCGT